>JAFUZE010000030.1 GCA_017476765.1 Lachnospiraceae bacterium | reverse complement strand
GTAACCCATAGTCGTTAAATCTCCGGGTATGACAATACTTTTCAGTCCGCTACAATTCCCAAAAGCACTCCTTCCAATACTTGACACGCTATCCGGCAAAGTAATGCTCTGCAAGCTCTTGCATTCATAAAAAGCCATCCGCGGACATGCGAAACGTTTCTCACATTTCACATGTCCACGGATGGCTCCGGGATGAATATATCGGTATTGAAATTTTCAGCTGCTACGGAAAATCCGTCTGTAAAAGACTTCCGGTTATTTCCATGCAAAAAGGACAGAACTATGCTGTCTGTCTGTCAAAGATTGTACTGTCTTGCTCACGTAATTGCAACCTCTTTGGGAAAATTTTTTATTTACACTCGCAGATTATTATATAGCAAGACAGCCGGATGATGAAAAACGTTTTGGGTTTTGGAGGGCAAACGTCATAGGTTGTGTCTGATCGTTTTAACCGATCTGTGGCATGCATAAGCAAGATACTATCTTTTTGTATGACCGGTTCTTCGACTAAATTTTTTAACAAAAATTTAAGAAAGATTAACAGAATTTAATTTGTCAATCCCCTCCCCCTATGCTACACTATATTTGACAGGCGACGCGAAGCGGCGCGTGCCCGTTTCATTTCATCTTGGTCTAAATTCACTGGCGATTCGCCACATTTTCCAAGTATGTCAAATTTTTTCTTTTATCAAACTACAAGGAGGACAATCTATGCATCAAAAAACAATCTCTGCTGATTTCCGGCAAACTCTGAAAGATGCCACCGGAACTATCGATTATAGTTACCTCAATGACTATATGTTCCGGGCTGTACTTCAGACTGATCCGACTGCTCTTAAGGGACTGGTCAGTGCGGTTTTGCACCTGCCTATGGAGCAGATCTCATCTCTTGAGATTATGAACCCCATCGAATTGGGAAAATCTATTGACAACAAGACATTCATTCTTGACATCCGGGTAAATCTGAACAACAATGCAAATATCAATCTTGAAATGCAGGTAAGTGATCTCGACAACTGGACGGAACGTTCTTTGAGCTATCTCTGCCGTACTTATGACGAACTGCAGCGAGGCGTCAACTATCTCTTTGCCAAGCCGGCAATCCACATAGGCTTTCTGGACTATGACCTGTTTCCGGATCAGCCCGAGTTTTTTGCAACCTATCGGCTTTTGAACGAGAAAAATCGGAATCTTTATACTGACAAATTTGCTCTCTGTGTGCTATCATTAAATCAGATCCACTTAGCAACCGAAGACGATTGCCTCTGGAAAATTGACCAGTGGGCAAGGTTATTCAAAGCAACGACATGGGAGGATATCAAAATGATTGCAGAAAATGATACTTCACTTCAATCTGCCTCTGCTACCCTGTACAAATTAAATGCAGACGAGCTCATCCGGGAGCAATGCCGGGCACGGGAAGATTATTACCAATTAATGAATACCCATAAGTACAAAATGCAGATGCTGGAGGCGGAGCTGGCTGAGAAGGATGCTTCCCTGGCTGAACAGGCTGCTTTAATACAAGCCTTAGAAGAGAAACTGAAAAAATACGAGTCTTAGAAGCTTTCAGTACGCAAAGACAGGAAACGGAACCTCGTTTGGCTCTGTTTCCTGTCTTTTTTGCTGCACTTTTTTGCGCCCCTGCGCAAAAAAAGTGCCCCGGGAAGGTGCGAACTTCCCGGGGCAGACTGCGGCAGTAACAGTACCGCAGCCTCTATGCACAAGGGTGTGTTGATTTACTCCGGCATGCGCCGGGCACACTCCATGCTTCTTATTTTACATTCCAGGCAATCTTTTCATCGTTCCAGCCTGCCTTTACCAGAGACTCCTTCTCGTTGAAGTCTACCGTCCAGTGATGGGTTCCGTTGTTCGGATTGTACAGACGATACTGCGGAGATCCGACTCCGGAATCCTTGCTGAATGCATAGAAGGAGATTCCTTCGTAGCTCCAGCCCAAGTTCTTTAAGATGATTGCCTCGCCATAGCTCATGGTATAGTGATGCATTCCGGTGTTCTCATTGTATACACGATATACCGGCTCTGCTCCCTTCTCGTCTGCGGCTACTGCTGCAAAGCATGCGTTTGCCTCATAGTTCCAGCCTGCGCTCTTCAAATAATCGCGCTCTGCCTCACTCTTGGTGTAGAAGTGTTCTCCCGTGTTCGGGTTGTACATACGATATACGGCGCCCTCTACTACGACTGCCAGTGCAACCTCTACCGGCTTTCCTTCTACGACATCCTTTACCATTGCGGTTGCCTTTTTGGTGTCGATGGATGTAATGTTGTCGTTTACTGCTGCCGGCTCTTCCTCAATCGGCTCCTTGTCTCCCTGATCTTCCGGCTTCTGCTCTTCCGGTTTCTGCTCTTCCGAATCTTTCGGATCCTGCTCATCATCCTTCGGCTCTTCCGGCTTTGCTGCTACGTTTACGGTAATCGTTGTCTCATTGCTTACATCATCGCCCCATACCAGTTCATCGCTCTTTTCAACGGTTCCCTTGATGGTCAGAGTCTGTGCATCCGTCTTTGTCGCATCATATTCGAAGTCAGACCATTTTACAGCTGCCTCATAGGTTCCTGTGATGCCATCTGCCATGGTCAGTGTAACCTTTGCAGGAAGCTTGCTTGCGATATCTTCCTTTGTGGTTCCGTTGTCCACGCTGATTGCCTGCGGTGCAGCAATGCCCTTTACAGCCAATATCTGTGCTGCTACGTTTACGGTAATGGAAATCTCTTTCTTTACATCTCCCCAGTTTACGTCTGCATTGGTAAGTGTTCCCTTTACGGTAACGGTCTGTGCCTTTGTGGAGGCTGCGTCATAGGTAAAGTCCTCGCTCCATTCGATGTCTGCCGTTACGCCTGTGATCTCGCTATCGGTCATAACCAGTTTTGCCTGTGCCGGAAGACCTTTGATGAGGTCTGCCTTGGATACGCCGTTCTCTGCGTCTACTGCATCCAGTGCTTCTACGCTCTCGACCTTGGACATCGGAGAAATGGTAACGGTACCGATCTTAGTTGCTATCTGTTGATTGCTATAATTTGTTGCATCCTTTATTTTAACGTAAACATCATACTTCGTTGCCTCTGTCAGACCGGTAATCTTGTCAAAGGTTGTCGCAGCAGAACCGGCAGCTGCATCTGCTTTCTTATAGGTCAGCTCCAGTGTTGCCTTTTCGCCAAGGCTTAATCCCTTCTCGGTTCCCTGGAACACTGCCTTAGGTTCTGTTCCGCCTACAACTGCAGTCTCGGTATCCAGCTTGAAGTCATTTTCAGTCGGAACAACCTTACTCACCGTATATTCCTCATCCAGCACACCGTAATAGGTATTACTGTCTACGATCTCTACATGAAGTGTATATGTATCAGCATCAAGTGTTCCAGCCTTTGCAGCCGCTGTTACATCATTTCCCTCTTCATCGTAGAACTCTGTCACAATCTTGCTTTTGATCATCGAAGTTACATCTGTTGAAGCGCCAACCTGCGCCTTAACTTCAGGCTCAATTGGGGTTCCGTAGGGTGATGTATAACCTGCCGGTACAGAAAGCTCTGCCACTTCCTTACTGGTCAGATTGACGGTAATCGCACCCTTCAACTCATAATTCTTTGCGTTCGTTGTTGCAACAAAATTGAT
>JAFUZE010000301.1 GCA_017476765.1 Lachnospiraceae bacterium | reverse complement strand
TGTTTAAATCATAGGTATAGGAGGTGACTCCTCCGTTTGCGTTCGTAAACGATGCCACATTTCCCATCGCATCATAGACCGCACTTGTATTGCCGCCAAGCGCATCGGTCGCCGCACTTAACAGCTTCCCTCCCACATATGAATATGTCGTGGCACTTCCGTTCGCATTGAGCTGCCTGATCAAATTTCCGAAGGCATCGTACTCCATTGTCGTCGCATTGCCGTTTGCATCCGTTTCAGCGACAAGCTGATATACATTGTTGTATCGATACGACTTATGTAAACTTCCCTTTGCATCATAAAGCTTTAAAAGGTTGCCCAGCTCATCATATTCCATATGATAAGTACTGCCGTTTCCGTCTGTCACGGAGATGACATTGTCCATGTAGTCATAGGTGTAGGACAAGCACCTGTCTTCCTCGCCTTCCTTCCCGCCCTTCGTGATTACCCGCACAATCCGGCTCTTGGCATCATATTCGTAGAGCGTAACGCCACCCAAAGCATCAATCTGCTTTACACAGTTGCCGAGCTCGTCATATTCATAATGCGTGATGTTTCCATTTGCATCGGTCATAGAAATCAGCTCGTTAAAATTATTATACACGCACTTGATAGAATTTCCCAGAGCATCTGTAATAATATTGATATTTCCGTTTCCGTCATATCCAAGCCTGTTCTCATGACCGGCACTGTCCTTCACCTGCACCAGCCTTCCAGCATCGTCATACGCATAGAAATACTCACAGCCTTCCGCATCACGCTGGCTCTTCAGCAGTCCGTTGTCGTAATAGGTGTAAAATACTTCGCCGCCGTTTGCCTGCGTCACCTTGCTCAAAAGGGAGTCTTTTGAATACGCAAGCGTTGTCACGCTGTTTAATGTATTCGAAACGCTGCGCAGATTACCGGCAGTATCATAGACGAGCGACTCCGTCAGATCGCCCTCCGGGTAAATCGCTTTTGTCAGATTTCCGTCCGTATCATACTCGTAAGCGATACAGGCACCGTTCGCCCTCGTCTCTTTGATGCAGTTACCGTCTACGTCGTATTCATACGTCGTCCGGTTACCGTATGGGTCGGTCACGGAAGTCTGATTCCCGTAAACATCATAGGTGTAGCTGATCGTCGATTTCGAGCCGTCATCCTTTGTAAAGGAATATTTCATGACCTGTCCGTTCGGTGCAATTTCAAAATCCGTCCGGCACCCGACAGCATCGATACATGCTACTACATTGCCGTTTGCATCATAGCTATAATATGACGTGTTGCCTTTCGCATCTGTGATCGAGGAGATATTTCCGCTCTCATAAGTATAAAAAGTCGTTCCCACCCCTTCTACCGTTTCGGCAATGACCTGTCCGTTCTCATTGTAGTCATATGTCGTGACAATTCCGTTTTCCTTACTTCTGATTAAATAGTTCCTATCGTTGTACTCATAGCTGCCGTCAAAGCCGTCGTTGCTCTTTTTTGTCAGTACCTGATTGCTGTCATTGAACGTATAATCGACCGTCACTCCCTCCGGTGAGACAGCCCTTGTGATGTTTCCTGCTGCATCGTATTCGTATCGATACCTTCCCCCATTGACCTCCTTAATGTTTATCAGATTGCCCTCCGCATCATAAGCATACTCCGTCCTGCCGCCGAGGCTGTCAATCAACAGGATTCCGTCATGGGAGGCATTCGAAACAATCGTCTTATTGCCGCCGTTTTTGTTTTCGATCGTCACTGTCGTATTTCCGGAGTCCTTATGATCCTCATAGCTGAGTGTCACCAGCCTTGTCGTCTCATCGCCGTCGTCCTGCGTCAGCACTCTTCCCTGCTCATCACGGAGAGGAAGGGGAGACGTACGTTCCGTTTTGTATCTGATTTCCCCGTTCCGTCCGCAACGTCGTTTCTGCCACAAAAGATTACGGATGTAATATTGCCGTCAGCATCGTATTCGTAAATCTCCTTTGACCCATCGTCATTGTGCACCTCTGTCAACCGTCCGAGTTCATCATAGGTATACTTTGCTTCTGCTTTGACCAGACCGACACTTCCTGCCAAACATCCTCCCATCAACAGCAAAAAAACTCCGGTCTTTACATACCGTAAATCCATGTTCCTCATTTGTAATTCCTCCCTGCCCAAGTGATCAAATGACATATTACAGCCATACAGCTTCCATGTGCGTTTCCATGTTCTATCCTATTAGCTGTCGCATCTTCTTAAGTAACGAAAAATCAATATATTTTGTTTATAATAACAATAATACTATATTTTTCTTTATGAAATTTAATATACTTATTTTTATGTTTTTACAGAAAGTTTATTCTATATGCCATTTTTTGTCAATTAAAATCGTCTTTTTTTATCAAGATTTGTTCTTTTTTTGTTTGTTTTGACAATTATCACGCAAATCAAACTTCTCACATGGAGTCAGAAATCCTTTTGCAAAAATATAGTTGCAAGTGCATAATCAATGTGATATCATTTTGATATCAATAAGAACGCATTTAAAAACTACTGACAAAAGCTGGACATTTCCGCTTCATTGGCAGTACAATCAAAGGAGGTATACATATGAATGAAACAAAAACCAATGTGATGGAAGAGAAAATCCTGACCCGGAAAAAAAACGGCATGGCAGTGCTTCTCAGTGTCCTAATCATCTTTGCGCTTGCAATTACCGGAGTGGTCTATGGTGCTTTGCTGCTGGAAGAAAACGACGGTGCCAGCCCTGCGCTGCTGATCGTCAGCCTTATTGTCATATGTCTGGCATGGATTCCGCTGTGCGGACTGAAAGTGTTAAAGCCGCAGGAGGCACTTGTTCTGACTTTGTTCGGCAAGTATATCGGCACCTTGAAGGACGATGGCTTTTACTTTGTCAATCCGTTCTGCTCCGGCTTTAATCCTGCCGCTAAAACCCGGTTAAATCAGAGCGGCGATGTACAAAGCGCCACGCCTTTTACCGTTTCCGCCGACTCGACAACAGCTTCGGTCGAGGTACCGAGCAAAAAAATTTCTCTTAAGATCATGACACTGAACAACAGCCGGCAGAAAATCAATGACTGCCTCGGCAATCCGGTGGAAATCGGTATTGCTGTCACCTGGCGCATCGTAGATACCGCAAAAGCCGTATTTAATGTGGATAACTACAAGGAATTTTTATCTTTACAGTGCGACAGTGCACTTCGAAATGTTGTCCGCATCTATCCGTACGATGTCGCACCGAACGTTGATACAACCGGTGACGGTATGGCGGACGAAGGCAGCCTGAGAGGTTCAAGCGAGGTTGTTGCAGCGCGAATCCGGGATGAGATTCAGAGCCGTGTGAACGAGGCGGGTATTGAAATTGTAGAGGCGCGCATCACCTATCTCGCCTATGCACCGGAAATCGCAGCGGTCATGCTGCAGCGCCAGCAGGCTTCGGCTATTATCGATGCCCGCAAGATGATCGTGGACGGAGCGGTAGGCATGGTCGAAATGGCACTGGAACGGTTAAACGAGAATGGAATCGTGGAGCTGGACGAAGAACGCAAGGCGGCAATGGTATCCAATTTGCTCGTTGTTCTCTGCGGCAATCACGATGCTCAGCCGGTCGTAAATTCCGGCAGCCTGTACTGATAAGGAGTATTTTATATGGGAGATTCCGGTAAAAAACAGATTCCGCTCAGGCTTTCCGAAAAACTGTATCATGCCATTGCTGCCTGGGCGGAGGATGACTTTCGTTCCGTGAACGGACAGATTGAATATCTGCTGACCGAATGTGTCAGGCAGCGCAAAAAGAACGGCAAATATGTTTCCGACGAAATCGACGTCCCGCCCGAACTGGATATCAAGTAGCTTAGGATTGGCTTGGGAACAGTTCCTTACCCGGTAAAATCGGGCGAAACGGCATGATAAGATACGCATATTGAACTTGCCATCCTCGCACATGCTGTGGCTTCATTTCGTATTATCCATAAAAATCAGAAAGGGACCTTGACATGACAAAAGAAAAACTTGCTCTTGAAACAGTCAGAAGATTAAAGGAGGAGTATCCGCTAACGCACTGTACGCTCGATTACGACGAGGCTTGGAAGCTGCTGGTCAGCGTCCGTCTTGCCGCACAGTGCACAGATGCACGGGTGAATGTAGTCGCCCTACAGCTCTTCGCCCAATATCCGAGCGTTCAGGCATTGGCACAGGCAGAGCCTGATGAGATTGAAGCCATCGTAAAGCCGTGCGGGCTCGGACACAGCAAGGCAAGGGACATCAGCGCCTGCATGCGGCAGCTGGATGAGCAGTTTGACGGACAGGTTCCGGCTGATTTTGATACGCTTCTCTCCCTTCCGGGAGTCGGCAGAAAAAGCGCCAATCTCATCATGGGCGATGTCTTTGGCAAGCCTGCCATTGTGACAGACACGCACTGCATTCGTCTCTCGAACCGAATCGGTCTTGTCCGTCAGATCAAAGAGCCGAAAAAAGTAGAGATGGCGCTCTGGAAGCTGATTCCGCCTGAGGAGAGCAACGATTTCTGTCACCGCCTTGTAGATCACGGAAGAAAAATCTGCACTGCGCGCACCAAGCCTTACTGCGAACAGTGCGTACTCAATGACATTTGCAAAAAAAATATATAAAGCTTCAAAGCCCTGCAAATTTTTACGGAAATTTGCAGGGCTTCTTTCTTTGTCGGTTACGGTAGAACTATACAAAATTTTATTATAAAACCTTTACTTCGCATATCTGCTGTACATCGTCACATGGTCATAGATACATCTCCAGCTGCTGTGCGCATCGGCTGTCACACAAATATACGGAACTCCGCTGTCGGAGATTTCGTAGCTCGCCGCACAGCTTCCCGACTGATTTACAAATCCTGTCTTGGCACAGAGAACCTCGCCTCCGCTATCCTTATCTTCGATCCGGCGAAGGAACCAGTTGGATATCAGAATCCCCTCCGGATGCTGCGTCGTCAAGGCGGTATTGTAGGTGTGCGCCGACAGCACTTCCCTGCAAAAGTCATTCTCCACCGCTGCCTTTAAAATCATTGCCATATCATAGGTCGAACAGTAATGCTTTTCATCATACAGTCCGACGCAGTTCGTAAAATGTGCCGTATCTGACAGACCGAGCTCCTGAAGCTTCTCATTCATCATCTCAACAAACTTCTCTTCCGAGCCTGCGATATAGGTTGCCAGTGCAATTGCCGCATCTCCTCCGGACGGAAGAATCGTTCCATAGAACAGATCCCGGACAGGCACCCTTTCATCAACATCAAAGCCCACGGCACTGCAGTCGTGCCTGTACGCATAATCCGTCATCTCGATGGTAATCGTAACCTTCTCGTCGAGCTGCTGCATACTGTCAAGGTGCTCCGCTGCCACTAAAACGGTCAGAATTTTTGTCATCGATGCCGGAGAGATGATGGTCTTTGCATCCTTCTGGGCAACGATTGTCCCGCTGCTCTCATCAATTAAGATCGCATGGGTGCTCTGCATGTTCTCATCCTCCGGAACGCGGATTGTTTCTGCCGTGCTCTGCGCCTGATAGCCGGTTACGAACTGCACCTCGCCGACCTTAATCATGCCGTTTGCTGTCATCACTGCGGCATCTGCCCCGTCTGTTTCTCCTTCATCGCTTCCGCTCAAGCCGCCCGCTCCTTCTGTTTCTCCGTCACCGCTCCCGCTCAAGCCGCCTGCTCCTTCCTCATCGATATCGGCGCGCTTAGACACCTCCCGAGCAGCATCAACGGATGCTTTGGTTCTGTCTGCTCCTGCTGCCTCTTCTCCGGCATATTCTGTAGCACCGGATGCGTCACCTCCGCTCCGGCTTGTCACCTCGGATACAGCCGTCCCTTCATTGCCCAGCAAGGCTCCGTCACTGTGCGTCTGTGTTCCTGCTGCATCTGCGCCGGCATTTTGGCGAAGTGCATGAACAAGCAATACTAAGATGACGGCAGCAATCAGGATTCCTCCGCCCATCACGAACATTCTGATATGGGTACGAATCCACTGCTGCCTTGCCTTCTGTTTTCTCAGCTGTGCACGTCTTAAGGCAGCACGAGCCCGTCTCAATTCTTCTTCGTTCTCATTTTCCAATCTATTTTCCATGATACCTCGCTTTGATTTCCATAATTTCTCAATAGGCTTTCATCAGCCTGATAAACAGTCTCACAATCTTATAAAGCGGACCTTCCAGCTGCTTTCCGGCATTCTTCAGCTCCTTGCGGATTGCAATCTGCTGCGGACAATGCCTCTCGCATTTTCCGCACTCGATACAATTTGACGCTGCGGAGGACTTTTGCCGCACAGCAGTACACATGATGTAGTCAAAGAAGGCTGCTCTCCATCCTTCCGAATATCTTCGGTTATACGCAGCAAAGGTACCCGGAATATCCACATTCTGAGGACATGGCATACAGTAGCCGCAGCCTGTACATCCGACCTTCATCCGCGCATTGATTGCTTCTACCACCCTGCCGAGCATTTCCTCCTCAGCCGCACCAAGCTCACCGGCGGAAGCCCCCGCTGCTGTCTCTACATTATCTTTTACCATTTCCTCCGAATTCATACCAGAAAGTACACAAGTTACCTCCGGCTGATTCCAGAGCCACCGGAATGCCCACTGTGCAGGCGTATACTTGACCGGATAATTTGCAAAAATCTTCTTTGCCTCCTCCGGAAGCCTGTTGACCAGCTTTCCGCCCCTAAGCGGTTCCATAATGACGACTGGAAGTCCTTTTTGATTCGCATAGTGCAGTCCTCGCCGCCCCGCCTGTGAATGCTCGTCCATATAATTGTACTGAATCTGGCAGAAATCCCAGTCGTAAGCATCCAAAAGCCTGCAAAACATATCCGCATTTCCGTGATAGGAAAATCCAATCTGACGAATCGCACCGACCGCTTTCTTCTCCTCCAGCCATTCTATGATGCCAAGTCCTTTTAAACGCTCCCATGTCGCCACATCTGTCAGCATGTGCATCAGATAATAATCTACATGATCCGTCTGGAGACGCCTTAACTGCTCATCAAAATATTTATCCATGCTCGTCTCGCTTTTGATGAGATAATGCGGCAGCTTTGTCGCAATGGAAACCTTGTCCCTGATGTGATTGCGTTTTAGTATTTCTCCCAGTGCCGCCTCACTTCCGGTATAGACATAGGCGGTATCAAAATAATTGACTCCGCCCTCGTAAGCCGCCATAATTTCTTTTTCCGCTTTGGCGATATCAACCTTTCCTCCGGTCTGGGTAAAACGCATACACCCATATCCGAGAATCGAAATGTCATTGCCGTACTTGTCTTTTCTGTAATTCATCGTTTGAACCTGACCTCAAGCGGTCTTGCCCGCATTTTCCCTTTCTTGTTTTTTATTCGCCCTAATTTTCACGTAATCGGCTTTTCCTCGTTCTATTACAAAGCTCTCTTACAGGTCCTCTTACAAAATTCTCTCACGAAGTGTTCTCTTACAAGGTATTCTCTCACTAAATTCTCCCACTAATATCTTTTACCGGTATCTCTTGCGAAGCTTTCTTGCCATGAGCTCTTACGAAGCCGCTTCTTGCTAAGTCCTTCTTGCCATGAACTCTTATGAAATCCCTCTTACTAAGTCCCTCTTACTAAGTCCCTCTTGCCATGAGCTCTTATGAATCCCTCTTACTAAGTCTCTCTTGCCATGAGCTCTTTTGAGTCCCTCTTACTAAATCCTTCTACCATGTATATTATCTTACTACAATCCCAGCTGACACTTCAAGTATTCTGATTTTAAAATTGTCTGTGAATACCGTCTGAATGAATGTCTTGATGAAAACCTGCGACATTGGTGTTTTCACTGCAATTTTTTATATTTTGAAGCGAATGACAACCTATAAAATCTGTGTTACTCTGACATCGTAGCATTCATCAAAACAATTCTATCATTTTCAAGGAGGCACATCTTATGGAACAGTCACTTTATCACATTTACGACAAGATCTTTAAAAAAATTCTGACGTTATCTTCTACCGCCGTCGTCGGTCTGATCAACGGGTTATTCGGTACAAATTATCCGCCGGACAGCACCATTACCTACAACTGGACAGAGTTTACGGACAAGGAATTAAAGCGCATTCTCGCGGACACGATTCTCACAATTGGCGGCAGTCACAGCTACCATCTCGAAGCACAGATGGTCGAGGATGATGACATTGTATTCCGCATCTTTGACTATGGATACGGGCATGCGAAAACTGTGCAGTCCGGCAGCGGAGAACATATCTATACGCTCAAATTCCCGGAGCCTAAAATTATCTATCTGTATACACGCTCCAAAGCGCCTGATCACTACACGCTCCGCCTGGACTTTGGCTCGCAGGGCTACTTCGACTACACGGTCACGACGTTCCAGTATCTGGAATCCACTCCGCAGGAGCTGACGGATAAAAAGATGATTATTTTAATTCCGTTTGAACTGTTAAAGCTTCGGGAAGCAATGAAAAAAGAGCGGTCGGAGGAAAACAAGGCAAAGTTGCAAAGCCTGATTCAGAATGATATAATCGGGAGTATCAATAAAAATCTGGAAGTAGGAAATATC
>JAFUZE010000300.1 GCA_017476765.1 Lachnospiraceae bacterium | reverse complement strand
TAAATTTCCGTTTGCGATTTTGTATTACACGATCGATACGGACAAGATCGATGTGAACGTCCATCCGACCAAGATGGAGATCCGGATACAGGAGCCGGACAGCTTCTTTTTCGTGATCCGCGACTGGATCAAGGAAATTCTTTTGCAAAAGGATTTGATTCCGGAGGTTATGTTAAATGAAGAACAGCCGTCGCAGAAGGAAATTGCGCAGAAGGAGCGGGAACTGACAAAGCTCATTCCGGAGCCGTTTGAGAAGGCAAAGGCGGAGACGCTGATGCGCGAGACGGGCATTTACGCAGCAGGAAGCATACATGCAAAAGCGGATCAGACGACAGCCGGCCTGGAGAAACATCCAAGCGGTACTGCCGACCACATACATGCAGAAGCGGATCAGACGACAGCCGGCCGCGGGGAACGTCCAAGCGGTACTGCCGACGGCATAAGCGCAGGAGCGGGGCAGACGACAGCCGGCAGGCAGACGGATTCCCGGCAGGGGGCAGCTGCATCCGGCGAGGAATCCGATGCGGCGCAAGCAACCGCTTCCGGCTCGAATGCACCGTTTTTTGAGGAGCATATTGCCCCGTCAAAAATATTGGGACAGTTTGGCAAAGCGGCAAACGGAACAGACTTTCGCATGACATCGAATGTGATCAAGCCGCAGGATCAGAAGAATTATACCCCGCTTTTTGATTCCTCCGAGGCAAAAAAGCATGGCAATATTCTCAAGCAGAAGGATCATATTTTTATTGAGAAGGCGGAGCAGATGGATTTGTCGTTCGATAAATTTTTTGAGGAGTCCACGAAAGACAAATATCAGCTTCTGGGGCAGATTTTCGAGACGTACTGGCTGATTACGTGCAACGACAAGCTTTTCATCATGGATCAGCATGCGGCGCACGAAAAAGTCATGTACGAAAAATTTGTGAAACAGATGGAGGAGCACACGCTGGAGACGCAGCAGCTCAATCCTCCGATTATTTTATCGATGACACAGGGAGAACAGCAGGTCTACCGCGATTATGAGGAGCATTTTGCTTCGCTCGGTTTTCTCCTCGAGGAGTTTGGCGGAAACGAATATGCGCTGCGCGAGGTTCCTCTGAACTTATACGGCTACGAGGAGCGGGAGCTGTTCCTCTCCGTCTTAGATTCCCTTATGGAGTCACCGATCAAGGCGGATATCCGCATCATACTGGAAAAGATCGCAAGCATGTCCTGCAAGGCTGCAGTCAAGGGAAACCAGAGAATTTCCGTGCAGGAGGCGCAGGAGCTTGTGGACACGCTCTTTACACTGGAAAATCCGTACAACTGCCCGCACGGACGCCCGACGGTGATCTCGATGTCCAAATATGAAATTGAAAAGAAATTTAAGAGGATTGTATAATTTATGCCGGAGAAACAGAAACTTATTATCTTGACAGGACCGACTGCCGCCGGCAAGACGGCGCTGTCCATCAGGCTTGCCGAAAAGCTCGGCGGGGAGATCATCAGCGCAGATTCCATGCAGGTATACCGCTTCATGGATATCGGCTCCGCCAAAGTGACCGCACAGGAGATGGGCGGCATCAGACACCATCTGGTGGATGTACTTGACCCTCGGGAGGATTTTGACGTATACACGTTTCAAACGCTTGCGAAGGAAGCGCTTTGCGGAATTTACGGGCGAGGGCATCTTCCGATTGTCGTGGGCGGTACGGGATTTTATATACAGGCGCTTTTATATGACATTGATTTTGATAAG
>JAFUZE010000299.1 GCA_017476765.1 Lachnospiraceae bacterium | reverse complement strand
CAGTGAAAGCGTGAACATCACCGTTGAAGCAGAAGATAACAGAAGTGTCGAGAGTGTGGATTTTTATCTGAGAAGTGAGGAAGGCACAAAGTGGACACATCTCTCCGGCGAGAAGGCGGAGGATAATCAGGCATCCTATGGATGGGATACTACTGCTTATCCGGATGGTGTTTATTATGTGAAAGCGGTGGCAAAGGATGCGGCGGGCAATGAGAATGAGAACCTCTTTCAAAACCGTTACGAAGTGGATCACACGGGACCGGCGCAGATCAGGCTGTCAGACTGCACGGCACTTTCTTCTGTTATCCGTCTGGCATGGGAGGATGTGACAGAGGACGACTTTGCGTATTTTGCGGTTGAGGAAAAGACTTCAGAGAGCGGGGACGGATTGTGGAAACAGATTGCAGAAGAGAGAAGCAGCCTCGGGATTGATATAAAAGGCAGAGAGCCGGAAAAGAGCTATACATTCCGTGTGACCGGATATGATGATTTGGGAAACAGGGGCATTCCGTCCGAAGAAATCACACTGCATATGGAAGCGGATACGGTTGCACCGACCATCAAACGAATTGAACCATCGGTTGCAGAGCAAGGCAGGAGTATGGAGCTTTCCATGCTCGTTGCGGACAATGTGGCAGTGGCAAAAGGTGTTTTTTCTTATTCAACCGATGGTACAAGGTTTGAGACGATTGCACAAATCGAGGCAGACGGCACAAGGGAGGAGGAGACACTCCGCTATCAGTGGGATATCTCTGCCCTTCCTGAGGGAGAGATTACGGTACGGTTTGAGGCATACGATACGGCAGGACTTCACAACAGATTGCCGGAGGAAAAGCAGATAGAGGCTGCATATCGGATTGACCATACAGCGCCGGGGATGCCGGATGAAATTACGGTCACAGATACCGATGGCTGTATCGGTCTTACCTGGCAGCCGGGAGAGGAGACGGATATCGAGGCATATCGGATTTATCGGAGTAACGAGGCAGACGGAAGCTTTGTACTGAAAAAGGAAACCACTGCCGGCAACTACTATGATACCAATGTCAAGCAGGGAGAAATTTATTATTACAAGATTTCGGCTGTCGATGTGGCGGGAAATGAAGGGGAACTGTCTCAAGCCGTAGCGGCAAGGGTCAATCCTGATCTGGTCAGTCCGGTCATAACAGGCATAGCGCCGGCGGATACGGATATCCTCGGAAGGAATCCGATGCTGACCATTTTGGCAATGGATAACAGCGGATTGTCGGAGGTGCGTCTGGAATACCGCGAAAAAGAGAGCGGTGCGATGTGGCTGGAAATGACACAGCAGAAGGTTTCCGGACGGGAAGCCTACCGACAGGTGGAATGGAATACGGATGGATTGTCGGAGAATACGATATACGAGGTTCGTGCGGTTGCAGTGGATCAGGCGAACAATGAGAGTGAGGCGGTAATCAGGGAATATATGTTGGATCTGACCCCTCCGGAACAACCGGAAGTGTCTGCACAGACAGGGAGCTTTTGCATTCATCTTACTTATGGACTTCCGCAGTCTGCTTCACAGGAGTCCGCACAGGCACAAACAGCAGCAGAACTTTTAGGGATAGCAGGCGCAGGAGAAACGCCTGATTCGAAACAGGAGGAAGAGGCGGAATCGGAGACGGATGGCGAAGGCACACAGCCGGTCTACGAGATTATGAGGCGTGCTTTCGGGGAGAAGGATTATACGACAATCTGCACTACGACAGATACCCAGTATGAAGATACGAAGGTTAATCCGGATCAGATATATTACTACAAAGTAAAGACCAGTGACGAAAACGGAAATGAAAGCGAGAGTGATGAGACATACAGCCATGCAAGCAGTGTGGATACGATTGCGCCTACGGCATCTCTTCCTGAGATGATTACGGCGGTTACAGGAGTATCCACGCGTTTTAACGGGACTGGTTCTTATGATAATCTCCGCGTCCAGACTTACCAATGGGATTTCGGGGACGGGACGACGGCAAGTGGGGCAAGACCTTCCCATACCTATCAGAAGACAGGCAATTATACCGTCACTTTGACCGTGACCGATGCGGCAGGCAATCAGGACACGACGACTTCTACAATCAGCGTGAGGGACGGTGAAAGCAGCGGGCAGGCAACCGTGCGTATCATCAGCGGAAAAGGTGAGCCTCTTGCGGGTGCAGAGGTTTATGTAAAAGCCCGTACGAGGGAAAGTGATACCATTCATACAAGAACAGATGAGAATGGGGAGGCGGTATTGGCAATATCCTCGGGAACATACGATTGTGCAGTTTATGCGGATGGTTATCTGCCAAAGGAGACAGAACTGACGGTCAGAAGCTACGGCAGGGATATAAAGGAGATTGTTCTTCCATCGGGAGATATGGTTGTCGGAAATATAGAGGTTCACCGGATGAGCCTTGGTGAGCTGATGATATCCGGTGTGGATCTCTCCGATCCGCTCAATTACAATACCTATACCTTCCGGGTAGATTTGACCTTTGAGGAGCGTCCGCTTCCGCTCATTTTTGAGGGCGGAGGTGTGCCTGAGGACGGTGAGAGAACACCGGCAAAGCTGCCGAAGATTTACGGATTGGGTGTGCTTGAGGCTTCGGATGGTTGGGATATTATCGGCGTTATTTATGACGATTCAGACCCTGTTGATCCGAAACCGGCTGCGATGTATTATCTTTCCACTACGCAATCGGTGAGCTGGCTGAAGGATATGTACAACGTGCAGCTTGAGGTCATCAATCAGGCACAGGGGGACTTTGCACTGGAAAATGCTACCGCATCCCTGTCACTTCCGTCCGGTCTGTCTCTGGCATATACCAGAACCGGACAGCAGAGCACAATGCAGGCGGAGAGGATCGATCCTCAGCAAAGTGAGCGATTCACCTGGTATGTGCGGGGAGACAGAAAGGGAACATACCCGGTGCGGGCGTTATTCAGCGCCAATTTGCAGCCGTTTGACGTACCTATTTTCCGGGAGTTTACGACGACGCAGAAAATTGACGTTGTAGGAGGCGAGGGGCTTCACATTCTTGTGGAGCCTGAAGAAGCGGCATTTTTTGGAGAAGCCTACTATATTTATTTTACTTTGAGCAACCGTTCAAACCATGATTTTTATAATGTGACGACAACCTTTGGGGAAGCGCAGGGAGAGCGTCTCGAGCTCAATGTCCGGGATCGGGATACAGGAGAACTTTATCAGGTGCCGGTCGAGAGCGATACGCA
This sequence comes from Lachnospiraceae bacterium, assembly GCA_017476765.1. Classification (GTDB taxonomy): domain Bacteria; phylum Bacillota; class Clostridia; order Lachnospirales; family Lachnospiraceae; genus JAFUZE01. The sequence continues at coordinate 4,945 of JAFUZE010000299.1, read as the reverse complement.
GGTAACCTATGTTCTTCCGGATGGGTCGCCGAAGGATATTTATCCGGTGGTTCGCCGTGGGGACGCTTGGAAAATCGGAATCTTTCAACCGGGAGAGCAGATAAAAGGTGTACTCGTGACACATTTAAGTCCGTCGGATGATCAGCACTATCTGGCACTCGTTGATGAAGTGGTGACTGCTCTAGAAGGAGCCAATCTCGGAGTGCAGGTAGATGTAGCTCCGATTGCGAGTCATTCGGACAAATATATCCGCATCCAGAACGGAGACACGGTAATCTACGGAGATCCGGTGGATGTGGCGACAGGTGCTTTTACGCAGCGGATTCATACGCTGTCCGAAGGGGAGCATTCTGCCTTAGGGCTGGAGCTTTTCTATTTGTCGACGGAAGCAGGGGAGAGCGGGGAAACCGGATATGGCTGGAGACATAATTTTGAACAGAGACTGGACATTCGGGGTCCGGAAATCAATGTTTATATGACGCCGTATCATAAGGTGAAATTTACTAATGGAAGTGTGTCACAAAACAGCATACCGGGTAAGATATATACATCCAATTCACGCACGGGCAAGCAAGCGTCCTCCGATTCGGACGAGTCCTTTGATTTTTTTGACAGCGCTATTGCCGCAGGTCCTTCATCCTCAGGCAGAGGCAGTTCCTCGTCGATAGGTGGAAACAGCTCCTCGTCCTCAGGCGGAAGTAACGCCTCGTCCTCAGGCAGAAGCGGTTCCTCCTCATCCGGTGCGGGACAAGGTGCATCCTCGGGAGGCAGCGCATCCTTTGCTCCGGCACAAATGTTATCAGGTGAGATTCGGTTCGTGCCGGAACAGCTTGAGGATTGGACAGGAAGCTATACGACCTCCGATCCGAATATGCAGGGTGTGACACTGGAAAAGATTAAGGAGGAGGATGGCTATGCTTATATTCTGAATGATGCGGAGGAGACGATATGGCATTTTGATGAAAGCGGCAGATTGACCAGAAAGCAGTCAAAGGAGGGGCACAGCATTTCCTTACAGTATACCGATGACAGCCTGACGGTCAGTGAGGAGCTTACCGGAGAGGAGATGACACTGCATTATACCGATGGAGCTGTTACTTCCGTATCCGATTCTTTGGGAAGGGAGATTCAGCTTGCCTACGATGAGACCGGCGACCTTATAAGCTATACCAATCCGGAGGGGGCAAAAACAAAGTATGTCTATGATGATGCCCACCATTTGATTCAGTGCATGAACCCGGCAGGAATCCTTCTTGTGGAAAATACTTATGACGATGAAGGACGGGTCATAGAGCAGAGGGAGGCAGGCAGCGATAAGAAGACAGCTTTTGAATATGAACAGCTTGACAATGGGCTCATGCAAACTATGATTACCGGCAGGAACGGGGGCGTACAGACCTATACGAGCAGCGGGGATGGGCTGATTTTGTCCGAAATCGATGAGACCGGCAGGGAGACCTCTTATGTGTACAATGGCAGAGGTGACCTTCTGTATGAGGTTGCTCCGGATGAAAGTTGCGTCAGCTACACCTACGATAAATACGGCAGACTGATTTCCACTGCGGATGCCGTGGGCAATACGATGGAGATACAGTATGACGAGAAGGGCAATCCTGTCAAGATCAGCGGCATGGGGGCAAAAGCCGACGGGGCGAGTGCAAAGTATGAATACGACGAAAAGGGACAGATGACAAAGTATGTCTCTCCGCTTGGGGAGGAGCATAGCTTTGCCTATGATGAACACGGCAATCTTGTCAACGAAAGTGTTACGGGGCTTGGAAGCCGCACCTATACTTACGAGAACGGCAGACTGACCCAAAAGACAGATTTTTGCGGAAACAGCACAAGCTTTGCTTATGATACCTATGGGAATCTGTCAAAGACGACTGACGCACTCGGCAGCTTTTCGACCTGTGTCTATGACAAGGCGGGAAAACCGCTCGAGATTGTGGATGCGCTTGGGTGCAAGACCGAATATACATATGATGCTTCCGGGAATCTCCTCCGTGAGACGACCGGCGACCGCGTGACTGCTTATGCGTATGATAATGCCGGCAGGGTGATCAGGCAGACAGATCCGATCGGCAGGCAGACCTCTTATACCTATGATGACGAGGGAAATCTGCTGACAGTAACCCATGCGGATGGAACCAAGAGCAGCAATGAATATGATCCGGCAGGGAGGCTGATCAAAGAGACTGCGGAGGATGGCTCAGTCAGCACCTATGCCTATGATGCGAACGGATTTCTGGAAAAGAAAACGGTAAACGGACTGACGACGATCTATACGAACTATCCGAACGGAAAAGTAAAGACCGTGTCCTATCCGGACGGTACGAAGGAGACGTATTCGTATAACAGTGATTGGTGCTTGATCGGCATCACCGATCAGGATAAGCAGGTCACACGCTTTGCATATGATGCGGTCGGCAACTTGATAAAGGCAACGGATGCTTTGGGAGCTTCCGTCAGCTACGAATACGACGAGCACGGAAGGCTGGTCAGACAGACGGATGCCAGAGGTAATTCGGAGACCTTTGCATACGATGCAAACGGCAACTGTATCCGCAAGACGGACAGAGCCGGAACGGTGTATGCAATGGAGTATGATGAGCTCGACAGACTTGTGTGCGTTTCGACCGAAACCGAAACCGGCATTATCCAAAATACTTATGAATACGATGCGCTCGGAAGGGTGACGGAGACGACGGACGGTGAAGGAAACCGCAGCAGTGTGCAGTACGATTCGTACGGAAATGTCGAGAGCCTGACGGATGCAGAGGGCAATGTCCTTCTGAGGAGTGAATACGACGCTGCAGGTCAGCTGCTGCAGACGACGGATGCGCTTGGAAATATCAGCCGGTATCACTATGATAAAGCCGGGAACATTGTGCAGGCGATAACCTGTCTGGGAAGCAGTGAGGAGACGACCTATCAGTACAGCTATGATGCGGCAGACCGTATCCTGACGAGCATTGATCCGATGGAAGGAAAGAGCGCTTATACATACACGAAGGCGGGACAGCTTGAGACCGTGACCGACCCAATGGGTGGCACAACGACCTATCAATATGACAGCTTAAACCGTGTCTCAGCCGTTATTTCTGCCATCGGTACACAGCACAGCTATACCTACAATGCGCAAGGATTGCTAAAGGAAGCGGAAAATGCCAGAGGACAAAAGACGACCTATACATATGATGCGCTCGGCAGGATTAAGACGAGAGCGGATGAGCTTGGAACGATCAAATACACCTATGACCAAAACGGAAATGTGCTGACTGTCACCGAGCAGCACGGCTTGACGGCAAAAACCATCGTGCGAACCTATGATAAGCTGGATCGTGTGCTGACCGTGACGGATTCGAACGGCAAGACAGTCCGGTATGGTTATGATGAGCTCGGCAACCGCATCAGCCTGACCTATCCGGGCGGTGAGATTATCCGTTACAGCTACGATAAGAACGGAAGGGTAAAGACCGTCACCGATGCGCAGGGAAAGATCAGCTATTATACCTATGATGCAAACGGAGACTTAAAGGAGCTGCGCAGACCGGATGGCAGCACAGAGACCTATACCTATGATGCGGCAGGACACCTGACAAGGCAGAAGGATACTGCCTCAGACGGAACGGTGCTCCACGACTTTATGTACAGCTATGATGCAAGGGGCAATATCACCCAAAAGACCGGGGAGCTGCAGGGGGATATGAGTCTGCTCGGCAGTGCGGTCATGACCTAGGACAAGGACAACCGCCTCATCACCTACAACGGTGAAAAGGTTACTTACGATGCCGATGGCAACATGCTTCACGGACCGCTTGGCGGACAGATGGCGGACTTTACCTACGATTGCCGCAACCGCCTTGTGAAGGTCGAGACAGAGGACGGGGAGACCACAAGCTATGAGTATGATGCGGAAAATATCCGTATCACGGCAGTGACAGAAACGGACAAGCGTACCTTTGTCACAGACCGGGAGGCGACGTTCAGCCAGCTGTTAGAAGAGCACATTTATGAGAAAAAGCTGCTTGGAATCTATACGGAGACAGGAAGCAAGACCTATACTTACGGTACAGGTCTGCTCAGTGAGCACGGAAACGGAAGCGCCGTTACGGATTACGCAGCCGGCACAGACACCGGCATAGATACTGATGAAGATATCAATACAGATGCAGAAGAAACAAGAGAAACAAAAGAAGCACAAACCGGAGAATCTGCTTTCCGAACGCTGTATTACCATTTCAACAATATCGGCTCGACGACAGAGCTGACAGAGGAAAGCGGAAAAGTGGTATACCGGTTTGCATACGGTGCATACGGGGAACTGACCGGAATAGCAGACAGTGAAGGCATGTCATTGTTTGATACAGAGTCTTTTAAGGCATCCTTCACAGACAAGCAGGAGCTGCTGGCAGCTCTTCAGAGTGATCTGACCGACGTTCTCGGGAAGACAGGCATCCGATTCCTGTATAACGGCGAACTGGGAGTGCAGACCGAAATAAATGGCTTGTACTATATGCGTGCAAGGTATTATAATTCAGATATCAAGAGATTCATCAACCGTGATGTGATAAACGGAAGCATCACGGACAGCCAGAGCCTGAACAAGTACAGCTATGTGCAGGGCAATCCGATCAGCCTGACCGATCCGTTCGGATTATGTGCATACGACCGCTTTAGCGAAGCGGGGCATGAGGCTCTGGATTGGGCGGGATGGGTTTTTGACGCAGCGGACGGAATCAACTGTGTATGGTATCTGCTGGAAGGCAATAAGACGATGGCTGCGGTGTCGGCATTTGCGATGCTTCCGGGATTGGGCTCGGGTGCGGCTAAAGGAGCAAAGGCAGGCATCAAGGGAGCAAAGACTGCTGTTAAGACGACGAAAGGGTCAAAACTCCTGAAAAAAGGAGTCAAGCTTACCAAAAAGGTGGCGGAGAAGGGT
>JAFUZE010000298.1 GCA_017476765.1 Lachnospiraceae bacterium | reverse complement strand
GAAAAGGATACTGAGATTCGTTCGCAGGAAACAGAAACGGTTCGTATGGTTGACAAGAAGGATTCGGAGAAGCGGCAGTTTAATTGGGGCATTGTAAAAGTCGCAAGTTCTGTCCTTGTAGCAGGGTTAGTGATAGGAGTAGGTGTACTCGGTGGCAATGTGAATATTAAGCTTCCGAAGAAATTATAGGAGCAAAAATAATGATATTGGAAACAGAAAGGCTTATTCTGCGCCGCTGGGCAGAAAGCGATGCAGAGGATTTATACAAGTACGCCAGCAATCCCGATGTGGGACCGATTGCCGGGTGGCCTGCTCATCAGAGTTTAGATGAAAGCCGGGATGTGATTAAAAATGTCTTTAATGGCAAGGAAGCTTATGCGATTTGTCTCAAAGAAGATGGAAAGGCTATCGGTGCTATAGAACTGAAACTAAATGGTCGTACTGATATGACCGAAAAAGATGATGAATGTGAACTTGGCTACTGGCTTGGAAAACCGTTCTGGGGTCAGGGCATCATGCCGGAAGCTGCAAGGGAAATGCTCCGCCATGCCTTTGAGGATATCGGCATGAGCAAGGTGTGGTGTGGATATTATGAAGGCAACACCAAATCGAAGCGTGTCCAGGAAAAGGTTGGCTTTAAGTATCAGTGGACTACCGAGGGTGTTGATGTTCCGCTGATGCACGAGAAACGGACAGGTCATGTAAATGCCATGACGAAGGAAGAGTGGCAAACACTGTTATAAATCGGGATTTAACGGGGGAAGAAGCACATGCTCAAGAAATATAACCTTGAAATCATGACCGTTCTCTTTTTCGGTATGATTACGAGTTGTGCAGTTTTCGGCAGCCAACTCAGATTGATCCAGCGGATCATGCTGGAATATATGTTTCTCTTTACGCTTCATGAATGGGAAGAAACACGTTTTCCGGGCGGGTTTGCAGATCTCATGGTGAAATTCTTTGGAGTGAAAGCTGACGCAGATCAGATAGCAAAAGCTCATATTCCTGTGGCAGTATTGTTGCTTGTAATTACTTTTGTTCCCTTCTTTACACAGAACCCGATTCTGTCACTGGTGCCGATTTATCTTGGGCTATTTGAAACATTTATCCACCTTGCGGGGATCAAGATTCATAAGATGGATAAACCGTATACTCCCGGTATGGTCACAGGTATATTGTTGGGTATCACATCCGTGATCGTGCTGGTTACTTATTCAAGAGAACAGCTTTTAAGCGGAATCGGATATGTATGGGGGATTCCGCTTATGATTCTATGCTTTGCCGCCATGCAAAGAACGGTTTTGGCGATTTATGGTCTCGGCTACAAATTCGTGATAGCGAATGTGAAAAAGAAATTGAGAAGAACGGTATAGATTCCAGTTTCACGAGGAGAATGAAATGTACGCACAGGCAGCGATAAAACCGAATACCTTACTCCGTAACGGTGCATACGGCGCGTTTGCAGGGGTGTGCAAAAATGCACCTGTGCGGGTGCATCGTTAAGGGGGTAGAAATTCCGCTCCGTTATGTTGTATCAAATTAGACACGGCAACAGCTCCTTGTATGGGCAGCGGTACTTTTCTGACAGATAATAAAAAGGCAGGTGATATTGGATGAACAAAGATCCGTTTAAAGAATATATCAGAGAGTCTGAACCGGATAAACGGGATAAGGGATATGCATGGCATACGGCCATTGGCCTGCAGGCGGTTGACGGACTAAAAACATCTGAATATCTGGTGCATACAGCTGTCCGCAACATCGAAGGTGAGATTTCTTTTGAGGAAGCAAATGCGCTTTTGCAGAGCTACTATGAGGAGAATCCTGCCCGTGACACGGAGGATCGCACGGAGGAGGCCGACAAGGTCTCGGTCAGAATTGCTGCGCTTTTGTCGGAAAGAGCATTCAGCTTTACGCCAAATGAATACCTATCCATTCACCGTAAATTATTTACGGGCATCTATTCTCATGCCGGACGTATTCGCGACTATAACATCACAAAAAAGGAATGGGTGCTTGACGGCGCTACGGTGTTCTACGGCAGTGCCACGGAGTTGAGAGCAACGCTGGATTACGATTTCTCCGAAGAGAAAAAGTTCTCCTACCGAAATCTTTCTATGGACGAGATCATTCACCATCTTGCGGTATTCATCTCCAGATTGTGGCAGATCCATGTGTTCGGCGAGGGTAATACCAGAACAACGGCGGTCTTCTTTATCAAGTACCTGCGCACGCTGGGTTTTGACGTGACAAATGACATTTTCGCCGAAAATGCGTGGTATTTCCGCAATTCGCTTGTTCGGGCAAACTATAATGACCTGAAAAACGGTATCCATGAAACCACTGAGTTTCTGGAGTTGTTTTTAAGAAACCTCTTACTGAATGAAAATCATCCGCTTCATAATCGGACATTGCATATCAGCGGCACCTTTAAGGCACCGGAAAAAGTGAACATTGGAGATCAAAAAGCAAACATTGACAGAGAAAAAGCGAACATTGAAAATTCGTTTACAGCGAAAACGGCTTCTCATATTTGCAAATTGCTGGAGGAATTCGGCTTTCAGATGATCTTTGGCAGATCAGATGTTCAAGAAATCCTCGGTTTGAAACCGACCAGAAGTACAGCATTGCTTAAAGAGATGGCGGAGAAAGAATTCATCGAACCGGTCACAGGACTCGGAAAAGGAAAGTATCGCTTCCGGCAGTAGTAGGGTTGAGACGATGGAATTCCACGCACTCGGCACTGAGGTAGGATTGAGGCAATGGTACCTCCTCACTGCTGGCTATTATAAGGAAGAAGAGTAGCGGTTGATTTGTTCCCGATAACGAATGGGGATTGAGACAAAGGCGAAATCCGGTGGATATGTTTTTACGGAACTATATGGATTTATTTCCGTGAACGAACGAAGCGGTTGACATCAAAATGGACGTATCGAGCCATGTGGAGACGGTGGTGTTGCTACAAAGAAAGGATATGTAGAAATCCTTGAATTTACGCACTTTGTAGAGTTTTTCAGTTTCAGCAAGGCTGGTGAAAATCACAAGGAAAAGGAGCCTGTGAGAAAAGTGACCGTAGTTGTGGCATTAGACCTCGGTTGCGGGAACACAAAAAATCCTGAATATGAAAGTGAATAGAGAGCTATCAGATATATTGATAGACATCACGGCGTTCGTGCTGGTTTTCCCACCGCAGGATGAGGAGGATAAATACACCATTCTCTCATTCTTCTGGATACGGAAGAGACCGTTGACCTTCGTGTGAAGAGAGACCACGTTCCCTACGACCTGTGGGAGCGTCAGTGGCTTCTTATGACCACGGAGGGCAACGTAGTTCACTACGGATACATCGAGAAGTTCATCGAGCGGCTGGGCGAACGGTTCAACATCCGTGAGATTGCCTTCGACCGCCGGGAAATATCAAGGCGGACAAGGAGAAATCAACGGAGAAGATCGATGGTGCGATTGCAACCATTATGGCACTTGATCATTCCCTTAAAAGTAAATATAATATAAGGGAAAGTTTAAGGAGGCAAGGAAATGCGCGAGTTCAATTACGCATTGATCAAAGATAAGAAGTGGGATTCGGAGCTTCTGGGACTTGTTGCCGCCATATATAAAGAGGCGGGAAAGCAGGAAATGTATTTGAAGCAGAGACCGAAGGAATTGGAGAAGCTGGTCGAGATCGCCAAGATTCAAAGTACGGAGGCATCGAACGCCATAGAAGGCATTGTTACCACCAACACACGTATCCGACAGCTTGTGGAAGAAAAAACGACGCCTAAGAATCGGGATGAACAGGAGATTGCAGGTTACAGGGATGTGCTGGGAATCATTCACGAGAGCTTTGACACGATCCCGATCACGCAGAACTATATCCTTCAGCTGCATAAGATCCTCTATAGCCACATGAACAATCCTGTGGCAGGACGGACGAAAACAGTGCAGAACTATATGAGCACAACATATCCCGACGGGCATACAGAAACGCTCTTTACGCCGCTTGCTCCCTACGAAACACCGGAGGCGCTTGACAGGCTGTGCGAGGAATACAACAGGGCATTGGAAATCTGGAACTTGAACCGCTGATTGCAATTCCGGTTTTCATTCACGACTTCCTCTGTATCCATCCCTTCAATGACGGGAATGGCCGCATGAGCAGACTGCTCACTACGCTTTTGCTTTATAGGTGCGGGTTTTATGTGGGAAAATATATCTCACTTGAGGCAAAGATAGCAAAGAACAAGGATCTATATTATGATGCGCTTTCTGCCTCGCAGGATGGCTGGCATGAGGGAACGGACGATCCGGTTCCGTTCATTAAATATCTGCTTGGAACGATACTTGCTGCTTATAAAGACTTTGAGGATAGATTTACTTTGGTGGAAACAAAGAAATCTGCCCTTGAGACAGTGAGGCTTGCCACGCAAAACAAGATTGGTCGTTTTACCAAGCAGGATATCAGGGAACTTTGCCCGTCGCTCAGTGTCAGTTCTGTGGAGGGGGCCTTGCGCAAGATGGTGGCTTCCGGCGAACTGAAACGCGAGGGCAGTGGGAAAAATACCTGCTATTACAGAACAAAATAGTTGCGTTTCCTTAAAAATGCTCGTTTTCCCTTAAAACGATTATGATTCTAAGGGAAAGCAAATTGATATACAAGAAAGCATCTGCCTGATAACATGGGCAGGTGCTTTTTTCATGCACGAAAACGAAAGGAGCGTGATGAGATATGGGAATATTCACTGGTTTATTTTGGTCAAGGGATAAGCCCACTGACAGCACGGTCGGTTCGAGGTATGCCTTTTACATGGGCGGAAGCTCGTCCGGCAAGGTGGTGACGGAGCGGAGCGCGATGCAGATGACGGCGGTGTACGCCTGTGTGCGTATCCTGCAGAGGCTATCGCAGGATTGCCGCTCCATATGTACCGCTACAAGGAGGACGGCGGCAAGGAAAAGGCGCTCGACCATCCGCTATACCTGTTGCTCCATGACGAGCCGAATCCGGAGATGAGTTCATTCGTGTTCAGGGAAACGCTGATGACTCATCTTTTATTGTGGGGAAACATACACGCCTATCTCCATCTCACCGGAGCAGGCACAGTTTTTGGAGACTCGGAAGTTCCAGATCAATGAGATTGCCCGGATTTTCCGGGTGCCGCCGCACATGGTGGGCGACCTTGAGAAGTCGAGCTTTTCCAATATTGAGCAGCAGTCCCTTGAGTTCGTGAAGTACACGCTCCATCCCTGTGTGGTCAGATGGGAGCAGTCTATACAGAGGACGTCTACGATGAGAAACTGGCGATAGAATTCAAATCGGGGCTTGAGATCGATGTGGACGAATGAGAATGTTTATAGGCTTCAAGGATTTAGATAGTCCCTGAAGCCTTCTTTTATGATAAGTTATTGCATACTTTTTTGATTGCCTCGGTAAAATCCTGATATTCAAAGCTTTGCATGATAAGTGCTTTTTCACCGTGTTGAATCAGGTAAGCAGGAAGAGAATGGATTCCAAGTCGATGGGTATATTCCAGGTCTTTCTCCAGTGCTTTTTCAGCACTCCCATCCTGATAATGTCTTTTGAAGGATATTTCGTCTATTTCGACTTTCCGAACAACCTTCAATATTTCATCAAAGTGCGTGGTCGGAAGGCAGTCGATAACAGTGGCGTGGCGGAGCTTTGTGAGGAATACATCAGCCTTCTCCGGATCGGTAAGCTGGGCAGCCTTGTAGGCGAGATTGAGAGGCTTGGAGCTGCGATGCTCGGTATCGAACAGACGGAAGCCGTCCATGTTGATGGGAAGCCCTCCGATGGCTTCTTCACTTTTGTATATACCGGCAAGGCGATTGCAATAGCGGAGGATGCCGGATTCAGCATCCATCAAGCGTTCTTCCGGTGTCATAAAGTCGGAGACATCCCGTACCAGAAGGCTCATTACATAGCGGAATTCAATCCGTGCGCCATATTTTTGTTTTAATCGACCCATGATAGGCTCACTTTCATAGCTTAAACCCATCATGGGATCAGTGAATGCTGTTAAAATGATTTTTTGCTCCATAATTTTCACCTGTAATGATTTCTGTCAATATACATTCCCCGAACTCCCCATGCGGTGATATCTTCATACTTCACATAGATGTTTTCCGGCTTTGTATGGAGAAGCTCTGAGAAGATATGAGTGATTTCTGCCGTAAAGGAATCGTATCCATAATGAGGTTCATTCCCGAAAATGGCGGCTTCGATATAGACGATAGGCTCATCATTTCTTCCGCGAAGCCAGAGATGGCAGTTGTCTTCAAATTCCAGAAGAAGGTATTCTTCACTTTTACCAGGAATTAATTCGATCGCCTGTCCCATCCTTGTTTTCAATTCTGTTTCCTGTTCCTTTGAAAGAGGAATACTGATCTTTGATTTTATAAATGGCATTACGCAGGTCTCCATTTCATTCCGGTTGTCTCAAAACCGATGTCCACCGGACATCATGAGACCTCCATTCCTGAAGCTGCATGAGAATATCATCCGCAACTTCCTGATTTTTCATCTGGTAGGTGTGCCCGGTCTTTTCAATGAAAATCAGTCTGTTCTGATCCGCTGTCGGCATGTGGGCATTCAGATTACGCAGGAAGTCGGAAGGATCTCCGTCTGTGAAATTGTCATAGGTACCTACCAATAGGGCTCCGGTGTGCGTGATCTTCTCTGCCTGGGAGAAATCTCCATCATGGGCGGTATGAACATTGTTGAGCAAACCGGAGAATTGCCAGTCATAGGCGGTATTGGCAATGCATTCCACCTAGCCCATGAAAGGAAAGGGGAGCATCTTGCCACCGTCACCGCGAGCCACCTGATCTTTGATAGCCTGCTTTTCCCTGACGGTCACGCCGGACATCATGTAAGTCAGGTTGGCGGGAGAGAGCAGGAAGAAATGCTCCACACGTTTGTCATGGTTATGGGACAGATAGTAGATCACCTTGTTCGCTCCGAGGGAGTGTCCTGCAAGGATGATATGTTCATATCCTTCTTCGCTTGCCCAGGTCAGATAAGCATCGATATCTTCATCCGTGTAGAAGAAACGCTCATTCCAGGAGCCGATAGTTTCCTTCTTTCCGGTATTAACATTGACGGTTTCTATCTGCCCGAAAGCATCGTTGGTCTGTGCATAGATGAAGTCGATATTCCCACTGTTCAGCGTATCACCGATATTGTAATAAAACGGATTGGAATAGAAATTTCCGTGAATCCCGGTGATAGCGATCATCACGGTATCTGTATTTTTCTTTTCTTCCTTACGAAAGAGAACACCGTTTAGGACGGAACCTCTTTTGGTCGGAACATTTAATCGGAACATCATAGTCAGTCCCTCCCTCTGAAAATACATTTATGTGAAGGTGATGAATAGCAGGCGTTGCAGGATACACATTTTGATATCACTGTCGTGTCAGCCTTCATCTTATTCGGAATATCCGGTTCTCTCAGAAGAGGGCGGGAGAGTGAGATAAGTTCTATTCTTGTCTTGTTTAAGATATCTTCCATAGTATCCAGGCTGCGGAAACCGCCGACTACTATGACAGGGCAGGATACTGCTTCAGCCACGGATGCAGCAAAGGGGGCAAAATACCCTTCATTCACATGGGCTTTGATGCCGCCGACGGAGGTTCCGTTCCCACTGACTTCAATGGAGTCAATTTCTGCCTGGTCAAGCAGCTTGCAGATAGCAAGGCTTTCAGATTCATCAAGGCCTCCATAGGTGAAATCGTTACTGTTGATCTTGATGGTAATGTGGAGAGACGGTGCTTCTTTCCGGATACCCTCCATAATCTCCGTAAGGATACGGCTGCGGTTTTCTGCGGTGCCGCCATAGGAATCTGTTCTGTGGTTTACGGCAGGTGAGATAAAGCGGCTGAGGAAGAAGAAATGTGCTGCGTGTATCTGTACGCCGTCAAAGCCCGCTTTCTCTGCACGGACAGCGGCATCGATGAACTGTCGTATAACATATCGGATTTCTTCTTCGGTCATGTCATCCGGTTCAACCTGCTGGAATCGTCCGTCCATTTCCCGGTAGTAGGCACCCAGGGCAAGCTGGGTGATAACAGGGGTTCCTTCGGCGTGGATAATGTCCACTAATTTCTTATACTGAGGAATGAGCGCATCGTCGCAGAGCCGCATCATGCCTTCAAAGTAGTAATCATGCAGGGCGACACTGGTGAAGCCGGTGATGATGGCTCCTATGCCGCCTTTTGCGAGTTCTTCATAAATCTCATATGCCTCAGCAGTAACGCTGCCATCTGGATTTGCAATGCCCTCCCAGGTGGCGGAGCGCACCAGTCGGTTCTTTAAGGCTATATTATTCATGGTGACAGATTCAAATATTTTCTTCATGATGAAATCACTCCTACGTTTTACTCCGGATACAGTCTCTCTAAGCTCGTTCCTCGCTAAGATCCTAGTATCCTTCATGCTTGATTTTTGTGCATGTCTTTATTATAATTAGACACAAAGAAAAAACAAGAAGGCAGAATATTCTTTGCCACTATATGCTGACAAAGTGTCTGAGGGAGTTGGAGCAGGATAAGTTTATTACCAGGACGCAGTATCCAACGATTCCTCCGACGGTAGAGTATTCTCTTGCGGAGAGAGGAAAGACGCTGATCCCGGCGTTGGAGTCTGTATATAAGTGGGCGGATGAGCAGATGCAGGATGAAGGGAAGTAAATAGATTATAGAGTATTGAATAATGGTGTATAAAGTTAGGCTTCGGGATTTGAAGAAGATTTCCCGAAGCTTTTATTCTTTAACTGATTTTATTTGCAAGTCTGATACCTGCGTCATGGCAGGCTTGAAGGTCAACGGAATACTGTTCATCATGATACTGTGATTTGTCACTATACCATTCCATCGGGAATTTATATTTTTCAGGGTTTTTCCAATGGAGCGTATTGCAGACATATAGTTGCTCAGGTTCGGTCTTGAACTGATTTCGGAGGAAAAAGGCGATATCATCCAAGTGGTGTTTGAAGAATTTGTCCATATTCTCCTGCTTTTGGTTCATTGTATAGATAGCAGCTACGGGTATTTCATGGTCGCACTCTCCGGGATAAAAAAGCCTTTCCAGTATCGCCCTCATTTGTGATGGTACATCAAAATAGTAAACGGGAGCAGCGAAAACAAGTCCATCTGAGGATTTGATTCCGCGGAGCAGATCATAAGCACCATCACGGAACAGACACTGGCCATCCTCTGTAGACTTCATCTGACAGGCGAAACAACTGCGGCAGCCTTTGAAGTCCAAATCGTAGATGTTTACTTTTTCAACTTCAATATCAGCGTTCGATTCATTGATTCCACTGATGAAAGCATCAAGCATTTCATCACTGTTCCAGCCTTTACGAGGGCTGGCGTTTAGGGCATATATTTTCATATGGCAGCTCTCCGTTCCACTCCGGTCGGCGCAGAACAATCGTTCGCCGGACGATTTGCGCCCTTTGCTCTTTCTGCAAGCCTTTTTCCAAGATCGTATGCATTCTGCAGGTCAATCGGGAACTGAGTATCATGGCGTTCTTTGCGCTGTTCTTCCGAGAACAGGTTCATATCATAGCGGGAGTAGTCTTTGAACTGCAGGGTCTCATAGCTGCAGAGGATTTCATTGTATCCGTATAATCGGCCCATTTCCTCACCCGTAAAGCCAAGCAGGGTGTCATATCCTACTTTGTGAGAAAGCTCTTCAGGGCAGTTCATGGTATAGATGAGACCTGTCTGGACAGGCTTATGAGGAACCTTCAATCTATTACCTTGCTCATCAAAGAGGTACGTGTCGAGGGGGAAGAGAAGACGTTCCACCAGGCTCCTAACCTGTCCGGTGGGATATCCGAAATATACAGGGCTGCCGATAACGATCACATCCGCATCCTGGGCTTTTTCGATGACCGGACGGATGTTGTCGCGGATAGCGCATACGCCGTTTGTTTTGCTGTTTTTAATCTTGCAGGCGAAGCAGCTGCGGCAGCCTGTGAACTCATAATCGAAAAGATTGATGAACTCCGTTTCTGCGCCAACCTCTTTTGTGCCGTCCATTGCTTTCTGCAGCATCTGGGCTGTATTGAAATTCTTTCGCGGACTTCCGTTCAAAAATAGTGCTTTCATAGTATATTTGTCCTCCTTGCCGCCAACGGTTAGGCTTGAAATTTCGTGCTGTTAGATGTATTATAGCAATCAGGATAGAAAAATAATAGTACGCAGTTTTTTCTGCCTTACTTTGGAGGCATATATGAAAGCAGAAGATTTGACAACTTTACTGGAAACAGGTGAAAAGACACCAGATGAGATATGTCCGGTTCTATATACGATGTCGATTCTGGGTCAGAGATGGAAGTTCCCTATTCTATTTCTATGGCATCTGGCTGATGAGGGGACACTCCGATATAACGAACTGAAGCGAGGCATTCCGCTCATTACAAATATCATGCTTACGCAGTCGCTCAGGGATTTGGAAAAGAGTTATCTGATTGAGCGCAGGAATTATGACTCCATTCCTCCGAGAGTAGAGTATTCTCTGTCTGAAAGAGGGAAGACGTTAATTCCGCTTCTGAAGCAGATACATGAATGGGGAGCAGATCAGATGGAACTGGTTGTGGAGGAAGCGAAAAGAAATCAGGAGGATTAGACATGCAGCATGAATGCAAAATAACCGTGCTGGAGACAAAGGTGTTTCCGGACTTACAGGAAAAATATCTGGCTGACCCGAAGTCAGGTCCATGTCCATGCTTCAAAGCGGGCGATACATTTGTCCTGAAGAGGACGCCGGAGCAGGATGATTTCTATCATTTGATGAACGGGAAGTTCTGCGGTGAAGCGTGGGATGCAATCAGCCGATATGTATACACGGCACTGCAGGGTGGCTCTATCATGCATAAGTGGACGAATGATGAGCGAATGATGATTACTTGCTGCAATGATGGGACACGCCCGGTCATTTTCAAGATTGAGAGAATCGACATTCCTGAAACGCCGGAAGAGGAGGAATGGCTTGCGAAGCAGAACTTCCGTAATGGCATTGAGGATGCGTACACGGGCTGAGGGAAATAATAAACAGAATAAAAATGCTTCAACATCGGTCAAAATGATCTCCGGATATCGTTTTCAAGATCAGGGAGGAATCTATATCGGCGATAATGCTCTGATCGGACATAATGCTGTTCTGGCTACACTCAATCATGATCAGATACCGGAAAAGAGGGAGAATCTGATACCGGCGCCCATTCACATCGGAAACAAGGTGTGGCTGGGGGCAAATGTGACTGTTTGTCCGGGGGTTACAATCGGTGACGGAGCCATAGTTGCTGCTGGTCGCCTTTTTTATTTGCGGTTAATCAGTTTGAAATGGCTTTTCCTGCACGCAATGATCCCTTCACGCTGCATTCTGCCCAGCTCCTTGGACATATTCGTTCGTTCCAGATTGAGGTAATCTGCGAGTTGCTGTCTGTCAAAGGGGATATCATTGCTTTCTATTGTGACGCTCCCATCTAATACAAGTCCCATCCTGTCTGTCTGATCTCCGGCATGAAGAATGACGGTGCCTTTCTTATAATTTTTTCCTGAGACCTGAGTTCCTTCAGGCAGCTGCGGATCTCATCTTCCGACATATTATTGAATAGAATGGTCTTTTCCAGAGCGTAAACGAAAGCCTCTCCTTCCCCCATAATGATCATCTTATGATAAGGATATATTTCCGCGCTGATATCCGTATTCCTCGCAAGTGAGTAATAAGCGATATAGTTTTGTCCGCTATATATCTCCTTTTGAGATCGTGCATCCGGGAACAGGAGCGTTATCGTCAGCAATGGAGAATACTTCTCCAAGTTTCTCTTTCATCAGACCACATCCTCCCATCAGCAGATGGAGAAAAGAAAGCATTAAGCAAAGGCGACAGCATTCTGGCGCCAACAGATATCCCGGTAGGGTTCATTTTTTATGTGGGGGTTCATTTTCGAGGGATGAGTTCACTTTGAATTGAACTATAGTTATGTAAAAGATTGTCGGATCTGTTTCAGGAATCTTTCTGCTATTGGCGAAAAAGCCTGATATCGTTTCCAAATCAGGTATAGATGGGTTTCAAGCTTCGGCGTGAGCGGTCGGAACACTAACCCACTCTCTGCGGAAGTGTCTACAAGTTTGTCAAAGGTCAGCAGGTATCCAAGATGTTCTTTGGCAAAGAGTGATGCGTTATAGGAAAGCCGGAAGGAGCCGTCCAGATGCAGCTTATCCATCTTGTCTTTTGCCCATCCGGGGATATCCTTTTCCCATCCCTGACCGGAGCAGAATAACGGTAAGCCGATAAGGTCATCAACGCGGATGGTCTTTTTCCTCGCAAGAGGAGAGTCTGCTGACATGACCACTCCCCATATGTCCGCTTCGGGAAATACCAGAGATTCATATTTTGATGCGTCCGGGATTTCTGCGAGCACAGCAAAATCGAGAAGGCCTTTGTCCAGCTTTTCGGCAACCTGTTCCGTATCGCCGCTTGTGATATGATATTTAAGGTCGGGATAGTTCTGTTTGAATGTATTTATCTCACGGGCAAGGAAACTAATCTGGTAAGATTCAGCCAGACCGAAATACAGATCGCCGCCGGTGATGTCATCCAGAGCCACGAATTCCTTTTCAATCTTATCTGCCATGCTGACCAGATCTTCCGCACGGTTCCGAAGCAGGATGCCTTCATCAGTCAGTTTGATGCTGAAAGAATGACGGGTAAACAGTTTCTTTCCGAGCTCATCTTCCAGAGACTTAAGCTGTTTTGAAAGAGTTGGCTGAGTTACATGGAGCATTTCGGCGGCTCTTGTCATGTTCTCTTCCCTTGCAACAGCAAGGAAATATCTGAGTGTTCGAATTTCCATGAGTATCCATCTCCATTCTGCCATTGATATGATATGCCGATAAGGAATATCATGATATTCATTATAGCAATTAGCGAAGAAGAATACAAGGTGTTATATTATGAAATGCAAGGACTCATTTCATAGTCATGAACTGTGAATTGTCAGAGAGAACTATGGAAAATACGTAGAGGAACGCTATGGACTTTGAGCAAATGAAGCAAAACCTGTCTGATGCAGGATGCTGTGATGCGGTCATAAAAGAGATCATAAGCTTAAGCGAAAGCGGCAGAATCACAGAAGCTTTGCAGAAGATGAAGAAAGACCGGTGCAGGCTTATGGACGAACTGCACGAGAGCGGGAGGAAAGTTGATTGTATGGACTTTCTGATCCGTCAAACGGAAAAAGAAATGCAGGCAAATCACTAAAATGGAGGTATCTAATCATGATGAAGACAGAGGAACTGAAACTGGTAACAGAGTGGGATAAGACTTTCCCGAAGAGTGACAAGGTGGAACACAGCAAGGTAACGTTTGTAAACCGCTATGGAATTACCCTTGCGGCGGATATGTATGTTCCCCAAAATGCAGAAGGAAAGCTCCCGGCAATCGCAGTATCCGGTCCGTTCGGTGCGGTGAAGGAACAGTGTTCCGGACTGTATGCGCAGACGATGGCAGAGAGAGGGTTTCTGACTATCGCATTTGACCCGTCCTTTACCGGGGAGAGCGGCGGTCAGCCAAGATATATGGCGTCCCCGGACATCAATACGGAGGACTTCATGGCTGCGGTGGATTTTCTTTCCCTCAATGAGAAGGTTGATCCGGATCGCATCGGAATCATCGGCATCTGCGGATGGGGCGGCATGGCTGTGAATACGGCGGCGCTTGACACAAGGATCAAGGCTACGGTTGCCACGACGATGTATGATATGACCAGAGTGAATGCCAATGGGTATTTTGATTCGGAGGACAGCGAGGAAGCCCGTTACGGGAAGAAAGCCGCAATGTGCGCACAGAGACTGGAAGATTACAAAGCCGGTGTGTATAAACTGGGCGGCGGTGTAGTCGATCCGCTGCCGGAGGATGCACCGTTCTTTGTAAAGGATTATCACGACTATTACAAGACAGATCGCGGTTACCATGCAAGGTCATTAAACTCCAATGGCGGCTGGAATGTGGTCGGATGTGAGTCCTTTATGAACCAGCCTGTCTTAAAATACAGCAACGAGATCCGCAGTGCGGTTCTGATCATCCACGGGGAGAAGGCGCACTCGTGCTACTTCAGCAAGGATGCTTATGCAGTAATGACGAAAGACAGCAAGTATGCGGACAACAAGGAACTGATGATCATTCCGGATGCCGTTCACACCGATCTGTATGACAGGACGGATATCATCCCGTTTGATAAGATGCAGAGGTTCTTTGAAGAGAATCTGAGATAAGGAGGCTGCGTCATGGGATGTCAGGATGTGGTGAAATGAAAAAATGGGTATAAGCGTGGTAAACGAAAAGGTGTTGCGGCTGCTCATATTTTTTTATATAATAGCGTCGTATAGATGTGCTATTATGCGAAAAGCAGGGAGTATTGCATACGCCGGAGGACTGCTTTCAGTAACCATTTTTGAGTATACGTATAGAGTATTCTTTAAGCAACGAGGAGATTGATAAGAAGATGAATCACGGAACGGTAAAACAAGCATTTATAAAATCCCTGCCAGTCATGGCAGGGTATATTGTTTTGGGTATAGGTTTTGGGATTCTCCTACGTACTGCAGGTTATGGCGTACTGTGGGCATTTTCTATGAGCGTTTTCATCTATGCAGGATCGATGCAATATGTCGGTATTGGTTTGATTGCTGGAGGTGCATCCATCATTACCACAATGCTTACCACATTGATGGTGAATGCAAGGCATCTGTTTTACAGTATTTCCATGATTGACCGCTACAAGAGTGCGGGAAATTATAAGCCATATCTGATTTTCGCATTGACGGATGAGACATATTCTCTTCTCTGTGATGGAAAAGTTCCCGGGGAGGCGGATGCCGGGCGCTATAGGTTTCTTGTGTCGCTTTTTAATCATTGTTATTGGGTGACCGGTAGTGTGATTGGAAGCCTTCTGGGGACGGTGATTCCGTTTTCCACGAAGGGGATTGAGTTTTCCATGACAGCGCTGTTTGTTGCTTCGTTTACGGAGCAGTGGCTTACTGACAAAGATCACATTCCGGCGCTTGTGGGGATTATAAGCTCCCTGATTTGCCTTTTGATTTTTGGCCCAGAGCGATTTCTGATTCCGACGATGCTGTTGATCACATTGGCGCTTACCATTTTCCGCAGACGAGAGGAGAGTGCATCATGAGGGCGGTTATTCTTGTGGCAGTTATGACAGCTGTGACCATCTTACTTCGCTTTTTGCCGTTTTTAGTCTTTCGCGAACGAACACCACGGTACATTGCCTATCTTGGAAAAGTACTTCCTTCAGCCATTATAGGTATGCTGGTAATTTACTGCTTAAAGGATATGAACATCACAGAAGCTCCTTTCGGTCTTCCCGAACTGCTTGGAACAGCGTGCGTGATTGGTCTTCAGGCATGGAAACGAAATGCTATTATCAGTATTCTTGGTGGAACGATTGTATATATGTTATTGATTCAGGTTGTATTTATTTGACACATGTCCTTTTAAATGCAGGAAATAAAGTGCTCCCAGCAACAATTATGATCCGTTGCCGTGAGCATTCCTATATGCACATTTCTCCGGCGTGACGGAGGAATACGGAAGCCGATGGATAGTCTTTTCCGCAGACAGCAAAGAGGTGGTGATCCATGACCTGTATATTGCCGAGCTGCTCAGTGCTCATCGAGAGGAACGGGAGAAATCATTTGGGAGGAATCTGGTACTTCTGCGTCAGGAAGGGATAAATCTATGCTGCTGTAGTTGTCCCGTGCTAAAACGATTGATGAAATGCAGGTAATAGTCCCTTATAGGGGCTGGAAGGCTACCGGCTAAGCCGATAGTCCTGACAGTCCAAATGCGTATCCGGTCATGGCAATCGCACCGAGCTCGCAGTGGTTATTAAATACCGTTGCCTTTTCTCCTTCGGCTGCACCGAGCATATAGATGAGCGGAAGGTAATGCTCCGGTGTCGGAACTGCATAGGCGGCATTTGGTACAGCCTCGTATTCCATGACAGCTTTGTCGTTGCGTTCAAGAACATATTCTGTAATTGCATCGTTAAAAGCGGTACATTTCGGAGAACCGTTCGGATTCTCCCATTCCACACGGCGGAGATTGTGAACCACATTTCCGCTGGCAAAGATCAGATACCCCTCGTCACGCAGCGGCGTGAGGGACTTTCCGATTTCATAGATTTCATCTTTTGTCAGCGTTCCATCTACGGACAGCTGAACAACCGGAATATCCGCCTCGGGGAATACATGACAGAGTACTGTCCAGGTGCCGTGATCAATTCCCCAGTCATTGTTTACGGATACTCTGTCCCCGAGGAGAGAGAGGACACGGTCGGCGAGAGCAGTGTCACCCTTGACCGGATACTTGAAGTCGTAAAGCGCTTGTGGGAATCCGTACATATCGTAGACTTGCTTTGGATTTTCCATACTCTGCACAAAGGTTCCCCTTGTGTACCAGTGGGCGGAGACTGCAAGAATCGCTTTCGGTTTGCCGAATTTCTCCATGATTTTCGTACCGAGTGTTTTTAATCCGTGGGTTACATCTGTATCCTCCAGCGCCAGCATAGGACTCCCGTGACCGGAGAAGATAACGGGCATTGTTGAATTACTCATAAAAAATCGCCTCCCTAAATAATTGCATGTAACTTTAATAAATTGACTTGCACTCATTATATGAGCATGATAGAATGAGGTCAAGTAGGATTTTTCGCTTGAGCTGGTATCTTTTGCTTAAGTAATGGATGTTTGTTGAACTTAGCGAGGGACGAGCTTAGAGAGGCTGTATCCGAAGCGGAGGTGGTACTCGTGAAGAAAGAACGATGTGAAACAGAAAATAAATTCGGGATGTGTCCGTATGTTACTGCGCAGCAGCTGCTTTCCGGAAAATGGGCAATACTGATCATGCAGTCATTAGCCTGCGGTCCCAAGCGATTCAATCAGATACAGAAGGGGATCGATATCACTCAGGCGACGCTTACAAACCATCTGAAGAATCTTGAGGAGGAAGGGCTGATCACGCGGACGGTCTATCCGGAAGTACCTCCCCGCGTGGAATATGAACTGACAGAGATTGGTGAAGAATTTAAGCCTGTGCTCGACAGCATAGAGGTATGGGGGAACAAGTACATTGACTTCCTTCATAAGAAAAACAAGGAAAAGCGATAGCAGCGATGATTTACATTCTTTCCGCCAATTTTTCTGGCTTCTTCAAGCGTACTTGTATGCAGAGGCACGGTCGACCGCAAGGTTTTATATGCGCTCCGTCAGAAAATGAACCTCGCAAAGCTGGTGGTGGATGACTACCGCAAGGGTCGGAATCCGTTTAGAGATGGATTTTACTTGTGTTCTATGGAAGCCAAGTGATTGGTTATGAGGCTGCGGATGATTCGATAGAGTGTAGTCTCGATATCCATAGTGCCATCCGTTAGACACCACTCAAACACACAGCCCTTTACAATCGTGCAGATGTCCATGCAGAGTTCGTGGACGTCTGCATTTTCATTTATGATACCGTGATCCTGGGCATTTTGAATTTCTGTTTCACTTCTGGCCATGACAGTGCCGGAGGCAAAGGTTCCATCCACTTCTCCCATGTAAGCGGACAGGGAGCGATTTCCTGTAGAATAGAAGCTTTTCATAAAAACAAGACCAAGTTCCATATACCTGCGAATCAGATGCATGTAGAGCTCGGATATCCTTCCTGCTATATCTGATACAGAGGTTTCCAAGTCGAAGGAATCAAAAGATGTCTCTCGGAGAAAATACATCAACAGGTCATCCTTATCACGAAAATAGTGGTAGAAGGTGCCGATAGAAAGGCCTGCTTCTGTGCAGACATTTCTGACCGTCACCGAATCAGCACCTTTTTTGCGGATGATTGATACAGTAGTATTAATTATTTTTTCTTTGCTGTTGTTTTGGTCACCCTTTGCAGGGCGCCCGGATCTATTTGGCATATCGAGTCTCCTTATTTTATAGAACATGTTCAATTTCCTCTTGACATTATAGAACAGATTCTATATAATGTCAATCAGAATAAATAGAACAAGTTCTATTACTGAAAGGAGCAAAAGATTATGAAGATTACGTACTGGTCAGACTATGCATGCCCTTACTGCTATATCGGTGAAGCAAGACTCAAAAAAGCGATTTCAGCTATTCCGGAGGCTAAAGATATAGAACTGGAAATGAAGGCATTCCAGCTTGATCCGACGGCTGGGGAGCACGCTGCAGGTGATACCCAGACCCGATTCGCCCGCAAGTATGGCATCTCTTTTGCGGACGCAGGTCGGCAGATTGAGTCTATTTCTCAGATGGGAATTGCTGAAGGACTTGATTTTAAGTATGCAACGACATTGTTTACGAATACGATGGATGCCCATCGTTTGACAAAACTGGCGCAGAGTAAAAATGATCCGATTCTTTCTGAGAAAGTGATTGAGGCTCTGTTCAAAGCATATTTTACAGATAATAAGGAACTTGCGGACAAAGAACTTCTTCAGAAGATCGGCGAAGAATGTGGGCTGGAACCCGACGAGGTTAAGGCTGTTCTTTCATCTGATCAATATATGGATGAAGTAATCCTTGATGAGCGCGAGGCAGTGCGCTATGGTATCCATGCGGTTCCGTTCTTTGTGGTGGGGGAATATGGTATTTCCGGTGCCCAGAGCGTGGAGGGTATGAAAGCCACAATCATAAAGGTGCTGGAAGAATCAGCAGAGGTAAAAGCGGAACAAGGTATGAGCTGCGGACCGGATGGCTGCCGGATTGGGTGATGGTATGGTTGTAGAAGTTCCCGTAAAAGGGTATTTTGAGGAAAACTGTTTTTTCTATATCGACGATGAGACAAAGCGTGGATTTATCATTGATCCGGGTGCGCAGGCAGATCGCCTTCTTTCCCTGATACGGGAAAAAGGCTGGACGATTGAACAAATTCTTTTGACGCACGGGCACTTTGATCATATGGGTGCTGTGGATGCAATCAGGAATGCACTCGGCATTCCGGTCAGTGCACATTCGAGGTCGGATGAGTATCTCCTCGATGCCAGGAAAAACTTGTCTGCACTCTGCGGTCCGCCGATCACTATACGCGATGTGGTATATGTGGATAATGGCGATGTGATACAGCTGTCCGCTAATCCTGATATATCACTAAAGGTTATTTATACACCTGGACATACTACTGATTCGGTAGTGTATTATTCTCAAGCAGATAAGACTGCCTTTGTTGGAGATACCATTTTCAAGGGGAGTATTGGTAATTATCAATATCCCGGAGGAAATTTGGAGGATTTGCAGCAAAGCATTATCCGTCGAATCTTTACCTTACCGGATGAAACAATACTCTGTTCCGGGCATTCGGAGCAAACATCTGTCGGAATAGAAAAGAGGAGATACCGTTTCTAACAAAATCGAAGCACCTGCTTGACCAAATGGATATTCCAGTGTACGATCAGAAAAGATAAAGAACGGAAAGGATGGCAGTTTATGATAAAGAGAGTTTTAGGGAATGATCCGGAAGTATCATTGGCTTGGGCAGTATGGACAGATGGAATTGGTAGTGGAAGAAGCAAAGAAAAATAGGGAGGATGCGTGATGCAGCACGAATGTAAGATAACTGTGTTGGAAACAAAGGTGTTTCCGGAATTGCAGGAGAAATATCTGGCAGATCCGAAATTGGGTTCGTCACCTTGTTTTAAGGCAGGGGATATGTAAAAATGAACGATTGATAAATATTACTGCGGGGTGATGCCTCGCAGATATATTGAGCCGTATGTTATGGAACGTTAGCAGTTCCGTGCGATTGCAGAGTCCACCGTGCTTACCGGAGGCTGTGCAAAGAAGTTCAAGGTCGAGGAGCTTTGCAACATTTTGCAGGAGTGTGCACAATAAATTACAGATGTGTTGTCTGCCGGATCGGAGAAGGAAGGTATCAATATTATGAAGAAACAAACAGCAGGAAGAACGCAGGAGGCAAAGGGTCTGGCGAAGGTGCCACGATGGTAATAAAAAGTGATAAAGGAGCAGATGATTCATGCTTTTAAGGCAGATACAATTCTTCGTCTCGATTGTAGACGAAAACAGCTTTACAGAAGCGGCGGAAAAGAATTATGTTTCACAGTCGGCAATTTCACAGTCGCTGAATGCGCTGGAGGCGGATCTGGGGGTGAAGCTGATTGAGCGGAAGAACAGGAGCTTTCAGATTACGACTGCCGGGGAGTATTTTTACCGGAAATGCAAAACCTTGCTTTCTGATTTAGATACAGTCCGAAATGAGACAATCCGGTTGGGCAGTGATGGAGAGACGGCTTTGCATATCGGATACATCAACCTGTATGCGGGACCGGAATTGTCGGAGGCAATTTCTGAGTTTTCAGGTCTATACCCGGAGGTCCATATTTCGGTGCAGAGCGGAACCCATGAGGAGCTGTATCAGGGACTTGTTTCGGGGAGCCTTGACCTGGCGTTGAATGATCAGAGACGAGTCTTTTCCGATGATTATGTGAATATGGAACTGAAAAATGCGGAATGTATCATCGAGTTGTCCGAACGCTGCGATTTATCCGGCTATGAGAGACTCGAAGTGAGTGACCTTGCAAAGCTGTCCTGCATTATCGTATCCTCCAAGGAACAGAGAGATACGGAAGCGGAGTATTACCGGAATGTTCTTGGCTTTACGAGCGATTTTCTTTTCGCTGAGACGCAGGAAGAGGCCAGGCTGATGGTAATCGGAAACAGAGGGTTCCTTCCGGTTGAGGCTGTGGGAAAGCTGCCGGAGGTTTCAGGTGCAATCAGGAGAATTCCTCTCTATCGGAAAAATCGCAGGGTTACAAGAAAATACTGTTTGTTCTGGCTGGAGGAAAGGACAGGTTACTATATCGAGGAGTTTGCCGAGATGCTTCGGAAGAGACTGTCTTGATATCACATAAGCGCTACTTATTAAAAAGCGGGCGAAATCGAATTGATGATTGCGCCTGCTTTTTTTATACTTACGTTAAAAGCAGAAAACATGAAGTTTTTTGAAGAGAATTAGGAAAAAAGATCGGAGGATAATAAAATGAAGAAAGATGTAATGATTGTAACAGGTGCGGGACAGATCAGCATGGCAATCGCCAGAAGAACGGGATTTGGGAAGAAGATCATTCTCGGCGATAAGAGCATGAAAAACTGCGAGACAATCGCCAAGATTATGACAGATGCCGGCTTTGACGTGGAGCCGTTCGAGATGGACCTTTCGTCCAGGGAGTCCATCCTTGCCATTATCAAAAAGGCACAGGAATACGGGGAAATAAAATATCTTGTCAACGGAGCAGGAGTTTCTCCTTCACAGGCACCCATCGAGGCAATTTTGAAGGTCGATCTTTATGGCACGGCAGTGCTTTTGGAGGAGGTTGGAAAGGTCATTGCCGAGGGCGGCGCAGGGGTGACAATCTCCAGCCAGTCGGGATGGCGTATGCCGCAGCTTACGGCGGAGCAGGACAGACAGCTTGCAACAACGCCGACAGAGGAGCTGCTTGCTCTTGATATCCTCAGACCGGAGAACATCAAGGACACGCTGCATGCCTATCAGATGGCGAAGCGCTGCAATGAAAAGCGAGTGATGTATGAAAGCGTGCGCTGGGGAGAAAGAGGCGCAAGACTGAACGACATTGCACCGGGCATCATCGTGACTCCGCTTGCGATTGACGAGTTCAACGGACCGCGCGGGGATTTCTATAAAAATATGTTCGCAAAGTGTCCGGCAGGCAGACCGGGAACCGCTGATGAGATGGCAAATATCGCAGAGCTTCTGATGAGTGACGCAGGGGCGTTCATCACTGGCTCTACCTTTCTTGCGGATGGCGGAGCGACGGCGAGCTATTATTATGGTCCTCTCCAGCCTCAGGCGTAAATTTGCAGCAAATAAAGCGAGGGAACGGAGCTCCTTTGAAATATATTTGTTCCGCCGCTTTGTTTGCCAAAAGAGTGTACTTATCCGAAGTCCCCTGATTTTGAATTGACGAATCTTGTGAAAACATATATTGTATATCTTATAACTGCAAGCGAAGGCAAAGGAGAATGAGAGATGGCGAAGAATCTGATTATCTATTATTCCCGCAAGGGACAGAACTATGTGAACGGCGGCATAAAGACGCTGGCAAAGGGAAACACGGAGATTTGTGCAGAGTTTATTCAGAAGGCAGTCGGCGGCGACCTGTTTGAAATCGAGACTGTCAAGGAATATGCTGCGGATTATTATGCCTGCATTGATGACGCAAAGGCGGAGCTTCAACAGAAGGCAAGACCGGAACTGAAAAACTATCTGGACAGTATCGCAGAGTATGACAATGTGTTTATATGCGGACCGTGCTGGTGGGGAACCTACCCGATGGCGATGTTTACCCAGCTAGAAAAGCTCGACTGGAACGGTAAAAAGGTTATGGCTCTGATGACGCACGAGGGCAGCGGGCTCGGCTCCTGTGAGCGCGACCTGAAGCGTGTATGCGCAGGTGCGGCATTTGGGGAAGGTCTGGCAGTGCACGGTGCGGACGCATCCAAATCGGAAAATAAGGTTGCATCCTGGGCGAAGGCACAGGCTTAGGCTCCATTCAGACCGACCGCGTGGGGGCTTTTTGCAAAGGAAAGAAAAGATCTGCGTACTAACAGAATACAGAAACGGGGATAGAAGCTACAGCTTTAATCCCCGATATCTGTTTACCATCGCCCATAGCTCCTGCACGCGCACCTCTGCGAGATTTCCCGGAACGGCATGTCCCGGAGTGACCGCACCAAAGCTCTGTGAGGAGTAAGCCTGATACACACTGTTTACACAATCGGTCAGCGGGGTCTTTCCGTTAAAGCGGTTCTCCTCCAAAAAGCGCAGCATTGTTCCGAGCAGATTGGTCTGTTCGGAATCCACCACCTGCTCGACGAACCGAAGCTCCACCGACTCATGATTTAAGATGACCGCATCGGTGCCGGCTCCTTTGACCTTGACTTTTTTACTTTCCGTGACGTTTTTGTTCGCAAGCGGGATTCGCTTATCCTGCCAATCCTTCAGTTCATCAGGCGGAGCCGCTGCTCCGTTTCTTTCCGTATTTCGCGCATCATAATCGGAAGCTTCCGTCTTTCCTGCATGTACATCTGCGAATTCCTCAGCCGCTTCCTTTGCCTTTTTTGTAATATCCGAAGGCTCATATTCCTTCATCTGTAAAATGTGATCCGACACTGCAAAATATGCCCCGCAGCTGCCTGCCACGAGTATCGTGGAAATTCCTTTCGTGTCGTAAAGCTGCCGCATCCGGTGCAGGAATGGGACAATCGGCTCCTGACTTTGCAAAACGACCTTCTGCATCAGCTCATCGCGCACCATGAAATTCGTGGCACAGGTGTCCTCATCGATCAGGAGTGTTTTGCTGCCGGATAAAACGGCTTCGACCGTATTTGCCGCCTGGGACGTGCTGCCGCTGGCATCCTCTGTGGAAAAGCAGGTGGTGTCCTTGTTGTTCGGAAGATTGCGGATAAACGGACTGATGTCCAGCTGCTTGACGCTGCGTCCGTCCTCGGAACGAATCTTCATCGCCGTCGATTCCGTGATCACATATTCTCTCCCGTCCTCCGGAATATGATTATAGACACCTCTCTCCAGAGCTTTTAAGAGCGTGGATTTTCCATGATAACCGCCGCCCACGATCAGCGTGATTCCCTTGCGGATGCCCATACCTGTAATGGTGCGCCCTTCCGGAAGGGTCAGCGTAATTTCATTTTCCTTCGGGCTCGTAAAGGGAACGGAGCCCTTCATCGGGGTATCGTCCACACCGCTCTTTCTCGGCAGATTAGCGCCGTTTGCCACGAAGGCGACAAGTCCCTGCTCGGAAAGCTGGCTGCGGATGCTCTGCTGGTCATCGGAAAGCCGGATCCATTTAAGCAGAGCAGGCTTTGAGATCGCAGCATAGCGCAGGCAGCGGGCAGCACAGTCGGGAATGTACTCCATCAGCATCTTCTTTAATTCCATTGACAGCGTCGTGCGTCCCGCCGCAGGAAAGCCGGCATAAAGGCGCAGAGTCAAAAGACCGGAAGCAGGGTCGATCTGCAGTGCGGAACGCTCGAGCACCTCCTGGCGGCAGCGGCTGACAGACAGCGTACCGCTCTTGCCGGAGCCCTTTGCCCGGTGATCATATTTGGCAAGCTCCCGTCCGAAGCTCCGGAGCAGGTAATCCTGAAGCATGATGCGTCTGTGCGGCGTTTCATAATATTCCTTTGGGATACCGTGGTCACCGGGTGCAATCCGCAGGCTGACAGAGGAGGGCGCCGCAAAGGGATCTCCCTGCACATGGTCGATCGAAAGCTCAAAGGCGGGAAAGTGATACCGCCCCTTCAGCTGCTTGTATGCGGGATACCCCTTGTGGTCGGTCTCCCGGAGTAATTGTTCTAATTTTCTCATAGCTCTGATATCTTCCTTTTTTCTTATTTCTTATTTTTCTCATGATTCCTTTTTTCCCATGATTTATTTCCGATGGAATGCCGCAACCCGGCTCAGCCGACGGCATGCGGAGTTACCGATTCCGGAACCATAAAATTTATTATAGCGAAAAAACAGCGCTGCTACAAGTATATCTGCCTGCGATTATTTGTTACAATCTGCCGAAGATTATTTGCTGCACCCGCCGGAGATTATTTGCTGCGATTCACAGGGTGGTTCGATATGAGATAAGGAGTAAAACACACCCCATATTTAATTGCCTTATATTGACTGACAATTATTGACATTATATTGCATTTGATATACAATATCAATGTCGACACAATATAACAGTATATTTAAACAATAGCTTCCGTGGAGCCACTATAAGCGTATGATATGAGGGATGAATAGCAATGAACAGAATTTATACAAGAAATATCCGGTTTACGGCGCGTCTGCAAAAGGGTGCGCAGGTACGGACTGCGAAGCCGCCGGAGGACAGCTTTTTCTTTCGGGTGTTTGAAAAAAATCTGGACGTCGCAAATGCTGTCATAGATACGAAGTATCTGCAGGCGATGAAGCATGGAGTTTTGAATCCGCAGGACTATGGTTGTCTTACCGTACTCGATTCCTATTACTGCTACCGTGCGGCAGACACATTGTTGTCCTTACTGTCCGAGATCGACGACAAGGAATATCCGGATCTGAAACGTCTCGTCGAAGTTCAATATGAGGGGTATGAAGAATACAACAGCACATTCTTTCGTGACTGGCATATCCGCACTGCCGACAGTGTCAATCCGACGGATACGATGATGGCATATGCAGAACATGAGCATCATGTCATGTGCGCATATCCGCCGATTTATACACTGGTTGCCATGCTGCCTTGTTATTACCTCTGGCCATGGTTCTCACAGAAGATCGAAGAAAGCAGTGATTATGAACCGGGCGTTTACAAGGATTGGTTTGAAGGAAACTATTCCGGTGAGGATTCTTATGACAGTGCCTATGAAATCGGAAACTTTATTGACGCATGGCAGAAGGACGGAAAAGAATTTGACGAGTCACTCGCAGGTGAAATTTTCTCAAAGTCTATGAACTATGAGCTTGCTGCGTTCACAGAAGCTTATCACGAAGCAATCGAAGGAAAAGGGGGAAAAAGCTGTGGCTAAAAAAACGTTGATTCTGGATGGTTTTAAGAAAGGTCAGTATATGTCCTGGTTCATAACAACGCAGGCGGGGAATAAAATCAAGGTAAAGCTTTACGATGAAGCGGGAAATGTCTACCTTGAGGGCTCAAAACAAAGTACAAATATCGATCCGCCGCTCGGACAGGGCAGCGCTTTTATCAAAGCCGAGAAGGTAAAGATCGATATTGAATCGGTAAATGCAAACAAGCTTGAGACATGGCACAACACAAGTTATATTTCATCCGCCACGACAGGCAAACAAGTCGGAATAAGCTTTCTGCTTGCCGGTGAGGACTACGATGATGAGGATTATAACGATGTGTACATAAGCATCTGTGCATGGGATAAGGCAGGCTGAGTACAAACAGCATAGCATAAAAAGGGTATTGCGGGAATGACTGATTGCGGTCATCAGGGCAATGCCCTTTTTTGTGCTTTCGGTTGACGAATGAGCGGAAACGATGTATAACGAATCAGAAAGCCTTTGTGCGAATGCTCCGGGGCTTTGAAGGAAGTACAGATTTGCATTTTGAAGGAAGTACAGGTCGGTATTTTTGAGGGAGAGTGAGGATGAAGCAGTTAAAATTATTTCAGCTGGCATGGCCGATTTTTGTAGAGACAGCGCTGTTTATGCTGCTCGGCTTTGCGGATGTTTTTGTTTTAAGTAAATATGATGATCTGGCGGCATCCTCCGTGAATACCGCCAATCAGGCACTGTCTATCGTGACGATTGTTTTTACCGTTGTCTCGGGAGCG
The DNA here is from genome assembly GCA_017476765.1 of Lachnospiraceae bacterium. Taxonomy (GTDB): domain Bacteria; phylum Bacillota; class Clostridia; order Lachnospirales; family Lachnospiraceae; genus JAFUZE01. The sequence goes on along the minus strand of JAFUZE010000298.1, from coordinate 31,412 downwards.
AGTGCGGTACTGATCTCGCAGTACCTGGGAGCCGAAAAGAGGCAGGATGCATCGCGGATTGCCGCACTTTCGATCGCGTTTCACTTTGCGGCAGGACTTATTATCAGCGCAGTGCTCGTGTTGTGGGGACGGTCGATTCTGTCCTTCATAGGAGCGAAGGGCAAAATCCTCGAATATGCAGGACAGTATTTGTCCATCGTAGGCGGGTTTATTTTTTTGCAGGCGGTGCTAAGCTCCATGTCGGTCATTATCCGCAACCACGGAATGACGCAAATCTCGATGTATGTCACAGTGGGCATGAACATTGTGAACACGGGGCTCGATATTGTGTTCGTGCTCGGTCTGTTCGGACTGCCGAAAATGGGGGTGATGGGTGTTGCGATTGCAACATCACTTAGCAGAATTGCCGGTACGGTCGTTCTCGCCGTCGTACTTTTTAAGAATGTGGAGAAGCTTTCCATCTTTCAAATGCTGCGGCCGTTTCCGTTTAAGGATGTCAGGGATATTTTAAAGATCGGCGTGCCGTCGGCGACAGAGACATTTTTGTATAATCTCTCGCAGCTTGTCATTACGTCGATGGTGTTAAACTGTCTCACGGAGGCGGAGCTTGTCACCAAAACCTATGTGCAGAATATCACGATGTTTTTTTACATATTTTCGGTGGCAATCGGTCAGGCATCCCAGATCATTACCGGACACCTCGTCGGTGCGGATGAAATGGAGGAAGCATACAGGCAGTGCTTGCGCTCCTACAGAAATGCCATTATGATTACGCTGGCTGCATGTATGACAGGAGTTTTATTCAGAAACGGCCTGATGGGAATTTTTACGGCAGATCGGGAAGTGATCCGTCTGGGGGCGCATATTCTTCTCATCGACGTACTCCTCGAAATGGGGCGGACGACGAATCTTGTCGTCATTGCCTGCCTGCGGGGGGCGGGAGATGTATTTTTCCCGACAGGCTGCGCAATCTTTTCGATGTGGCTGATTAGTGTGCTGGGTGCCTATATCCTCGCCGTCGTCTTCGGCATGGGAATTTACGGATTGTGGGCAGCGCTCGCTGCGGATGAGTGCCTGCGCGGGGTACTGATGCTGTGGCGTTGGCAAAGCAGAAGATGGCAAAGCAAGCGTTTTGTTTAGAAAAAAGCATATTTCTCTTGACTCTTTTTAGAATAGATGTGATAGTATTTAATTATAAAAGCGTTTTTTCAAAAGGAGGAGAAAGGGATGAAACAAAAAAAACTGGTGATGGTTTTTGCACTGATTGCGGCAGTGTCCGTGGGGCTGACCGGATGCGGCAGACAGAGAGGCGGTGCACAAGCCTCGGAGATTCTTACGGAAGAAGAAAATGTCATCGAAGAGAGCAGCGATACTGCCGGCATAAATGATACAGGGGCGGCGGAAGAGGAAACCTATGAAATTACAGATTTAGTCGGAACTGCGTCGGATTACTCGGACAAGGATCATTGGCTGAATCTACCGGAAATCACAAAGGAGGCAGATACCTTCTATCTTTATCCGACGACCTATATCGATCTGTCAAGTGATGCACCCCTCATCGGTTCGATCGACAATGAGATTATGCGGGAGGGGGCAAAGGGTATCTTCCAAAGCCAGGCAACGGCTTATGAGGAATCCACAAATGTATTTGCTCCGTACTACCGTCAAACGAATCTGACGGCGGCTGTCGATATGGACGGAAATGAATATGAGGAGTTTCAGATGCAGGAGCAGCGGACCGATGTATATGCCGCACTGGATTACTATTTTGAGAACTACAACGAGGGAAGACCTTTTATTCTGGCGGGACATTCCCAGGGCTCGGCGATGGTTCGAATTGTCCTGAAGGAGTATATGAGGGCACATCCGGAATATTATGAGCGGATGATCGCTGCCTATGTGATCGGCTTTTCCGTTACAGAGCAGGATCTGAGAGAGCACCCTTACCTCAAGTTTGCGGAGGGCGAAGGCGATACCGGAGTCATTGTTTCCTGGAATACGGAGGGTCCCGATAATCACAATGCGCACAACATTGTCGTCGTGGACGGAGCGATCAGCATTAACCCGATCAACTGGAAGAGGGATGATACCTATGCATCGGCAGAGGACAACCTCGGAAGCCGTATTATGGACAGGCAGACCGGCGAGATTGCCGTTCACAGACCGGGTGTGGCGGATGCCCGGGTGGATACAGAGCGGGGAGTTGTGGTCTGCACGACAAAAGAGGTGCCGTATATCGATCTGGGAGAAGAATTTGTGACGGTGTTCGGACCGGCGAGCCTTCATCAGGTCGATTATGATTTATATTATTACAACCTTCAGGAGAATGTGAAGACAAGAGTTGACAACTATTTTGCTCATGCTGCCGATTAAGCACTTACAAACGACGCCGTACATACAATTTCAAGATTTTTGTGCTTATGTGCTTTGTGCCTGCCTACTTTGAGATGATCGGAATGGTATTGCTTGCACCGGGGATTCTCGGAATCACAGTACTTGATGCCGCAATTATGGGGGCGGTAGTCGAATTGTTGACATGGCAGATCATTTCGGATAGTATAAGCACTAAAGGGATGTTCAGTGGGCTTTTCCACGGATGAAGCTGCTTAAAGGGAGTGCTGCGGAGAGTCATGGCAAAAGGAGTACGAAAATGAAGCTTGCACTGGCACAGATGGAGATGGGTTCGGATATGGAATCCAATTTTAAAAAGTCGATTCGGCTTATGCGCGATGCGGCAAAGCAGGGAGCAGAGCTGATCTGTTTTCCGGAAATTCAGCTGACCCCGTTTTTTCCGCAGTATGAGCAGAAGGATGTGACGCAGTATCTGATGAAAACGGACAGTCTGTATGTCCGTGGTATGTGTGAGGTCTGCAGGGAATTGCGGATTTACGCCTCGCCGAATTTTTATATGGAAGAAAACGGCGGCACCTATGATATGAGCCTTCTCATTGACGATACCGGAAGCATCATCGGCTCGCAGAAGATGGTTCATGTGGCACAGTGCGAACGGTTTTACGAGCAGAGCTACTACAAGCCGTCCGAGGAAGGTTTTCGGGTTTTTGACACGAGATTCGGCAAGATCGGGATCGTCGTCTGCTTTGACCGGCACTACCCGGAGAGCATCCGGACAGAGGCGCTTCGCGGGGCGGAGCTGATTCTCATACCGACAGCCAACACGACCGCTGAGCCGTCGGAGCTGTTTCAGTGGGAGGTGAAGGTTCAGGCGTTCCAAAGCAGTGTCAACATTGCGATGTGCAACCGCATCGGAACAGAGGATGAGATGGTTTTCTCGGGAGAATCCATCGTTGCTGATTACAGCGGAGCAACCGTTGCGCTTGCAGGAAGCGGAGAGGAGCTGCTGCTTGCGGAGGTAGATATGTCCGGTGCATCCGCTGCGAGAGCGAAAAAGCCTTACACAGACCTTCGGAGATCGGAATGGTACGAATAGTCAATTCTCCATGTTTCTATTGATTCAGGTACGCATGGATAGCTACAGTTGGTCTTTATAGTGTTTTAAGGCTTTCCCAGTATTCATTGCCTTGTAGATAGCCAAAGGTCTCATCATCACAGAATCCGCTGATAAGGTCTGCCTTTAATTTCTCAAAAAAGTCGCTGTTTACAGAGCGTTTCTTAAGATGAGAGAACAGATCGGATTTTGTGAAATCTGTTATTGTATCGCAGCTGTTCACTAAGATCTCCATGATGTGCGCGGTAGCAGCGACATCTTTTTCATAGGCGGCAAGATCAAGTCCTGCGGAAACCTCCTGATAAACGCCCATATCAAATGCATTTGCCAGCTTCCCTTGTAAATCCACGATTTTATGTGACATTTTAAGATTTTCATCTTCCGTATAGAGCATTTGAAGAGCATTAAGAACGACACGGAGCCGGTTTACATGTTCGAGCATCAGCTCTTCATATTCTTGATAGGCATCCGCTTTTCTACCGGTTTTGCTGAATAATTCAGCCTGGCGACTCCGCCGATCCGGATCATCAGGCGTGAAATAACACAGATATGTTTCTGCTTTACTATAGTTTTCTTTCCTGAGGTAATAATGAAAGAGAGATGATGCAGCGCTTTTTCGGATCATCTGATCGTCAGAGTCCAAGACGTCGCTGTACCATTCACATATCTGTTCATCATATATATCGCTGTCCGGTACATTTCGGGCAAGTCTTGCAGCATCAAGCAGAGTGGCAGCATTCCATATGAGCTTCTTGCAATTCGGGTATTCCCGAATCTTATCTGAAGCTTCCTTGAAGACATCCGTATATGCAGCCATCTCTAATTTTTTGTCCAATAGCTTGATGAAGAGGTTTATTTCTTCATCAGTAAGGTCATCCTTAAAAGAAAGCAGGGTGTCTGTTGAAATACCAAGCAGCCTTGCTATCGGTGCGAGCAATCCGATATCCGGTTGAGTATTGTTGTTTTCCCATTTGTTGACGGCGGGAGTGGACACGCCAAGACGGGCTGCCATTTCCTCCTGTGTAAAGCCCAGCTCATGTCTGTATTTTCTGATTACTTCTCCTATTGTCATGTTTATGATCCTCCAGTTTATAATTTGAACCGGTTCTATGGATATAATAACCGATGATGGATATAAAGTCTATTGAATGTCGGTTAAATGACAAGAAAATATTTTAACTGAAAGGAATATTTACCATGATGTTATCGCTAAAGTTTAACAATGGTGTAGCGGCAACCGGCGCAGTATTTGAAATTCTGATGGCGGATAGTCAAGAGATAAGTATTGCGGAGTACATCCCTCCGAGTTATACCGAGTTATAACTGCGCAAAGCATAATTACAAAACAGAATTTCCGGAGACATTTTATGGTATTTGTGTTAAAATAAATCACAGGACATTTTTGTGAAAGGAGAAAACAATTATGGCGTTAAAGAGTCCGCTTGGTTTTGGTATGATGCGTCTGCCGGTTATAGGCGATGATCCTACCAACTTTGATTATGAGCAGTTGTTTCAGATGGTCGATCTTTTTATGGATGCCGGATACACCTATTTTGATACGAGCTATGTGTACCATAATGGCAAAAGCGAGGAGGCGACAAGAAAAGCGGTCGTAGAACGGTATCCGAGAGATGCTTTTACCGTTGCGACGAAGTTCCCGACCTTCAGTTTGCAGAGGGAAGAGGAAATCGAACCGATTTTTGAGAGTCAGCTGAAAAATCTGGGTGTCGATTATATCGACTATTATCTTTTGCATAATTTACAGACCGTTTATTATGATGGCATTGACGGAAACGGTGGTGTGGTCAAGACCTGCCATCTGTTCGACCATGCGAAGCAGTGGGTCAGGGATGGTAAAGTGAAGCATCTGGGATTTTCCTTCCACTCTTCCGCAAAGCTGTTGGATCGAATCTTATCGGAACATCCGGAAGTGGAATTTGTCCAGATTCCGCTTAATTACATTGACTATGAGAGTGAGCTTGTACAGGCAGGAAAGGCATATGAGGTCATCCGAAAGCACGGAAAACGTGTTGTCATCATGGAGCCTGTTAAGGGCGGCGGTCTTTCGATGGTTCCTGCGTCAGTGGAAACAATGCTCAAGAAAATGAATCCGGCGGCATCCGTCGCATCGTGGGCAATGCGGTTTACCGGCAGCTTTGACGGCGTGATCTGTAACCTGTCCGGCATGTCCACACCGGAGCAGGTCAGGGACAATATCAACACGGTGAAAAATCTGGAACCGCTGACGGAAGAAGAAAAGGAAAAGCTGCATGAGGTTGTGAAGGTCTATAAGGATGCGGGACCGATAGGGGCAGATTTGGAGAAATACAGAGGGCTGACCTATCACGGCGCTCCTGTCACGGGTATTCTGGAAGCATATAATATGTGCCAGCTGCAGCCTGATCCCGGATTTGCGGATGATAATAATTATCTGAAGAATACGGTGGCAGAGGAAGCACATCTGGATTTCTTCGGAGAGCTGCCGGACGAAAAGGTACTTTTGGCAGACGGGACAGATGTCACAGAGGAAGTGAGCAGGGCGGAGAAGTGGTTGATCGAGCATAGCTTTTAACCATCCGGGTTACACGGCTGAAGAAACAGTGCACAGAGCAATACGACAGGATCAGAAATCCTGTTGGCAGGAGGTTTAGGCGGATGAGTACAAACAAGGCGGGAAATACGAACGGGCAGGAAATGCAGGTAACGGAAAATAAGATGCCGGTCATAGAGCAGATCGCAGAACAGATGCCCGGAGGTTTTTTTATCTATCAGGCGGATGAGAAGGAAGAATTTGTATATGTGAACGACGTGACGCTGGATATTTTCGGCTGCAGCACACAGGAGGAATTCAAAGCCTTGACAGGAAATTCCTTCAAAGGGCTGGTTCATCCTGACGACCTCGATGCCGTGGAAAGCTCTATCGCACAGCAGATCGCCAACAATGAAGACAATCTGGACTATGTGGAGCACCGGATTATCCGAAAGGACGGCAGCATAAGGTGGGTCGATGATTACGGACATTTCGTGCACACCGATGACTGCGGAGATTTGTACTATGTGTTCATCAATGACGCGACCAAGAAGCATCTGACACAGGATGAGAGCAAGCGGGAGATGGAGGTCATTGAAGGGCTGAGTGTTGATTTTGCTTCGATCTTTTTAATCGATATCGACAGCGGCAGGATGCGTCCGTATCGCTTACAGAGTGAATTTTCACGCGATATTATCGGTGATAGGAATACCGGTGGCAATCAGGTCATCGACTGGAAGGATGCTTTTCCGGTGTATGCCAAAAGGTATGTATTGCCGGAGGACCGGGAGATGTATCTGGGCGAAATCTCGGCAGGGCGGATACGAGAGCGGCTTGAGGCGGAGATGTCCTACACCGTGGATTACAGATGCAGGAGAAAGGACGGCGGTATCTGTTATATGCAGATGTCGATCGTGCGCATCAACGGGGAGAATCTCTATCATCATGCTGTGATGGGATACCGTGATGTGACCGAAGGCGTGCTGCGCATTCAAAAGGAGACCGCAGACAGACTTCGCATGGAGGAGGAGCTGGAGCGGGAAAAGAGGATCAACGAGGCGAAGAATACCTTTTTGTTTAACATCTCCCATGATATCCGCACGCCGATGAATTCGATCATGGGCTTTACGGCGTTGGCGCAAAAGCACATCAGGGAGCCGGAGCTTCTCGAGGATTATCTGGAAAAGGTGGATGTGTCTAACCGGCATATGCTCGCCCTCATCGATGATCTTTTGGAGATGAGCCAGATCGACAGCGGCAGGACGCAGATCAAAACAGAGATTTGCAGGCTTGATAAGCAGCTTCATACCGTCATCGATATGATGCGACCACAGGCATTCGAAAAACAGCTCTCTCTGGAGACGGATATTCAGCTGCCGGATGAAGAGGTCTATGTCGATCCGCTCCGGTTTCGCAGAATTCTTGCGAATTTGCTGTCCAATGCCATTAAATTTACACCGGAGGAGGGACAGATCAAGGTTTCGGCGTTCCCGAAGGAGGTTTCCAAGTCTGGCTATGCGCGAGATGTGTTCGTTGTATCCGACAGCGGCATCGGAATGACGGAGGAATTCCTGACACGCATCTTTGAAGTTTTTGAGAGGGAGGAAACGTCGACCAAAACAGGCTATATCGGAACGGGACTCGGACTTTCGATTACCAAGAGGCTTCTGGATATTATGGGCGGTTCTATTGCGGTAGAGAGCAAAAAGGGTGAGGGCTCGACTTTTACCGTCAGCCTGCCGCTGAAGCTTGCGGAGCATGCGAATAAAAGCGTAGATCAGGCAAAGGAAGTAAATGGGGCTGCAGACGATGCGAAGGCAAAAGAAAAAGCCGAGAAACGCATTCTTCTGGTGGAGGATATCGAGATCAACCGCATGCTTGCGGAAACGATTCTGGAGGAAGCCGGTTTCCTCGTAGAATCCGTGCCGGACGGATGCGATGCGGTGGAAGCGGTTGAGAACAATCCGGAGGGCTATTACGATCTGGTGCTGATGGATATCCAGATGCCGGTCATGAACGGCTATGAGGCGACGAGAGTCATCCGGGCGCTCGGAAGAGAGGATACGGACAGGCTCCCGATCATCGCATTGAGTGCCAATGCAAGGGACGAGGACAAACGGATGTCGATGGAGAGCGGAATGAACTCTCATATTGCAAAGCCGTTTGACATCGATAAGCTCATCTCTACGATCGAGGAGTTTACGAACAAAAATTAAATCGGCAGGGTAAAGAATCTGCCCGGGGACAATAGGGGAAGCGGAGAACACGGGTTCTTCGCTTTTCTTAAGGTAGCGGGTTTCACTGCGCAGTAAATGCGCAATGAGCCGTGAATAGTAACTCTCCGGGCACTACTATTATGGTTTGCACGAGATTGGCAGCCACTTACCGCTTCAGAAATGTAACTTACCGAAAAGTGCCTTGAAGCGGATTTCGGAAGTTGCTATGATAGAAAACGCAAAGATAATTAAGAGTGGAAAGGACGGCAGACAGTGAGTATTATAAATGTCGATCATCTTACAAAAAAATACGGAGATTTCACAGCGGTTGATCAGGTATCCTTTCAGGTCGAGAAGGGTACGATGCTTGGCTTTCTCGGTGTGAACGGAGCGGGCAAGACGACCGTCATCAACATGCTGGCAACATTACTGACCCCGGACGGCGGAAGCGCTGTCATCTGCGGAGAAACGCTCGGAAAAGGAAATGCACGGATTCGAAGGAAAATCGGAATCGTATATCAGCAGAATTGTCTCGACGATCTGCTGACTGTCCGGGAAAATCTTCTCTGCAGAGGTATCCTTCACGGAGCCTCGTCAAAAGAAGCCGCCGGGCAGTGCGAAAGACTGAGCGGGATTTTAAAGCTGGGCGATCTGATGAACAAGAAATACCGGACGCTTTCCGGCGGGCAGAAGAGACGGTGCGAGATTGCCGCCGCACTTGTGCACACGCCGCAGGTTCTCTTTCTCGATGAGCCGACGACCGGACTTGATCCGGCTACCCGCATGGATGTGTGGAACACGATCGAAGCCCTGCAAAAAAGCGACAAGATGACCGTGTTTCTCACGACGCATTATATGGAGGAGGCTGCAGGTGCCGGGCAGATTATCATTTTGGATCACGGCAGGCTGATTACCTCCGGAACGCCGTTTGAGCTCAAGGAGAAATTCGCCTCCGATAAACTGCGGCTGTATGTCAAAGAGGGACAGGAGCGAAGTCTTTTGGAGCAGCTTCCTTCTTTTTACCGTCAGGGAAAGCCACACAAGGAAATACGCCGGATCGAGGGCAGGGTGCTCGAGGTGCCGATTCCCTCCACGATGGAGGCGCTGCCGATCATTCAGAGAGTGCAGGACTGGATCGACGGCTTTGAGGTCATTCTCGGCAACATGGACGATGTGTTTCTGAATGCAGTGGGCAGGGAGCTGAGGGAGGAGGCGGAAGAAAGCGCATGAGACAGTTTCTCGTTTTTACAAGACGTAACTTAAGAATATATTTCAGGGATAAGGGGGCGGTGTTCTTTTCCTTTTTATCCATGCTGATCATCATAGGACTTATGGTATTTTTTATTGCGGATGCACATGTGGACAGCATCACGCAGCTGCTTGGGGCATTTGAGGGCAGGGATCCTGACATGGATAAAAAGAATGCGGAGCTTTTGATTCTCTCCTGGACATGTGCGGGCATTATTTCGATCAATGCGGCAACCGTGACGCTTGCGGTGTACACGGTCATGATCAAGGACAGGGTGCAGGGAAAGCTGAGCTCGATTTACACAGCGCCTGTCAGCCGCACCGTCATTACATTAGGATATGTGGCTGCGGCGTGGGTCGCATCTCTGATCATGTGTACGCTCACCCTGTTTATCACCGAGCTGTACGGTGTCACCAAAGGGCTGGATGCGTTGTCTCTTCCGGTGCACTTAAAGCTGTTTGGCATGATCATGGTCAATTCGTTTGTCTATGCGGCGATCATGTATGTGATGGCGGCGCTTGCCAAGACAGAGGGGGCGTGGAGCGGTCTCGGCACGATTGTCGGCACACTGATCGGATTTCTGGGCGGCATCTACATTCCGCTCGGTACGCTCTCCCAGACGATTGCCCGCATTACGAAATGTACGCCCGCCATTTACGGTACTGCCATGTTCCGGAGCGTGATGTCGAAGGATATCCTTGAGAAAACCTTTGACGGGGTGCCGGATGATGTGGTGGAAAGCTACCGCAAAATGATGGGAATTGACCTGGAGCTGTTTGACAAGGCGGTGAGCGAAGGGATGCAGTGGACCGTGCTGATCGCATTCGGCGCTGTATTTATGGTGCTCGGCGTTTTGCTCCTTAAGTACGGCAAAAAGACCGATCGATGACATAGAGATGGCAGTTAGGAGAAGAGTATGAAAATCATAATAGAAACGCCAAAGTCCGGGCAGGAGGATGAGATTATCGTCCGCTGCAGGACTCTGGATGATAAGGTGCTCGGCCTGCTCGCAGCGCTCAAAGCAGAGCAGAGCGAGCTGACAGGTTATATGGATGACCGGATCGTCAAGCTCGTTCCGAAGGAAATTTATTATTTTGAATCGGTGGATAACAAGGTGTTCGCCTATACGGGAAAAGGCGTTTACGAGGTTCGAAAAAAGCTGTACGAGATCGAGCAGCAGTATCCTCATATGGACTTTCTCAGAATATCCAAATCGGCAATCGTGAATGTGGCAAAAATTGCATACATCAGACCGGTCTTTAACGGACGCTTCGAGGCAATGCTCAAAAACGATGAAAAAATCGTCATATCAAGGCAGTATGTAGCAGAGCTGAAAAAGAAGCTGGGAATTTAGGAGGGTTGAAATGAATGTACTGAAAAATTTTATCAAATGGTTTCTGTATATTACAACAGGTATTCTGATCGTATGTGCGGTTGTCTTTATGCTATATGACATGGAAGCACTTCCCAAAAATACACTGTGGCATATTCTGCTTTCCGGATTCCTTACAGCGTTGGTGACGACCGTGTTCGCCTCAAAAGAAAGTGCAGGTAAGGCGGAGGCGATCATCCGATACCTGCTTCATTACGCATCGATGTGCGTGATCATGATTGTCTGCGGGCATTGGTTCGGATGGCTGAATCTGGACTTCGGAGGAATTATGATGATGGTCGTTTCGGTATTGGTCGTCTATGTGCTGGTGCTGGGCAGCCACTATATTATCGATGTCAAGCAGGCGGATGAGATTAACCGGAAGCTGAAAGAAAAATACAAAAATGAAGCGTAGACAAAAAAAGCAGCCGTAAGGCTGCTTTTTAAATATTTGTTTATTTTGGCTGCAGTGTAAATTTTGACATTTCATTTTCCAGCATCTCGGATGCAGCATTCATATTTTCTACTTTCTGGGCAATCTCGTGGATATCATCCTTTTGACGAATCATGCGGGTGGAAACATCTTTGGCATTCGACTCGGTCGTTCGGGAGATCTCATAAATATTGCCGATGGACTCAACGACCTCATGATTCACATTCTCTGCCGTGTGAATCAATTCGCCGACCTGTTCTACGGTAGCGAAGGATTCCTCTGAGGATTCATGGAAATGCTCAAACGATTTCTCGACCGTGCCCACGGATTCGATCTGATTGCTGAATACTTCCTTGATTGCGTCAATCTCTGTTACAATCTCGGCGATATCCTGCTGCAGCTGTCCGACGATCTTCTCGATATTGCTTGTTGCATCGGCGGAATTGGAAGCGAGAGTGGAAACCTGCTCCGCCACGACTGCAAAGCCGCGTCCGTGTTCTCCTGCCCTTGCAGCTTCAATGGAAGCATTTAATGCCAGAAGGCTTGTCTCACTGGATATATCGTTGATTTCCTCAATAATCGTTCCGATCTGTTTGGAGGATTCGCTTAAGTTCAGTACCTTTTCATAAGATGACTGTACGGCGGCAAGGCTGTCCTCGCTCTTTTCCTTGAGCTCTGCTACGTTTTTGATGCCTTCGTCACTCAGGCGCTTCGTTCCTCTTGTCTCCTCGATGAGCAGGGCGCTCATCTCATGGAGCCTTTCATGACATTCGTTCAGCTTCTCGGTAAGCTCTACAACCTTTTGGGTATCCGCAGACTGATTGACAGCCCCGTGCGAAATGTTTTCCATATCCGCTACGACATTATCGGTCTCCCTTGAGATGCCGGAAAGCGTCTGGGCGCTTCCTCTGACATCCACGAGCAGACCCACAGTCTCATTCAAGATTCGCGAGATCTTATCTGTCATGTTGTTAAAGCTCACGGCGAGCAGTCCGACCTCGGTTCTGTTGTCCGCATCTGCCTTGACGGAGAAGTCACCCTCTGAGGCAGCCCCGATAATATCGATCATCTCAAGAATTGGTTTGGTTATGCGCCTTGCAATGATGTTTATAATGAACGCTGCCAGAACCAGTACCACGATGGAAATCAGTACGGCAATTCCTACTGCGAAGTATATGGAGGACATGAGCGTAGTCTTTTTCTGTATTGTTATGACAGACCACGGGTCAGACGTTCCGTTCATAATGATCGGTGAGAAGGATGCATAGTAGCGGCTTCCGTCTATTTTTACGATGCTGTTTCCGCTCTCTCCGGACAATACTTTGGAAATCATGGATTTAAAGGAATCCGAATAATGGATGGCCTCCTCCTGCGTCAGAATATTTCCGTCCGCATCGGTCAGGACATTGCCGTTCTCATCCTTTACGGAAACTGTTTTTGTGTACGTCGTGTAATTGTACAGCTCCTCGATATAGGTGGTGTCCGGATGTGCTACGACATTTCCCTCGCCATCGATAATGAACACCGTCTTGTCCTTTGCCGGATCGGAGTATTCTGTCACGAGGGAAACGAGCGAATCCAGCTTGATATCCGTTGCAAAAACACCGAGAAACTCACCGTCTCTGTACATCGGGAAAAAAATGGATGCACACGGCATTCCGGTATTGACAGAGTAGTAGGATTTCGATACAAAAGACTGCTTATCCGCCAGTACCTGCTGAAACCACCATCTTGTGCTTCGGTCGGCAAGCTCTCCGCTGGAACGTCCGGTCTGCATGCCCGTGCTGTCCTGAATGTACAAAAGCTCCAAATACGGATTTCTGCCCACACATCCCTCCAAAATCGGTGTCTGCACATCGGTTTTCATTGTGAGAATATCCGGATCATTCGCCAGCTCCTCCGACAATGCATATGCCTCTGAAATAAAAGCCGCCACATTGTTGGACATCAACGCATTTTCGGAAAGATTAGCTTTGGTGACCTGATTTTGATAGGTGTTATAAAAGATGATACCTACAATTCCTAAAATCAGGACGGCAAGAACTCCGATAATCAAAAGACTTGGCACCAGAAGCTGGTGCAGAATTTTGGATTTCTTTGAATTTTCTGTTTTTTTCATATGTCCTCCGGTTCTCAGATGCTCTGCATATGATATGCGCAAGAGACCTGATTTTCTGTGTTTATCGCTGCTTGTAAAACTGCATCAAGTATATCATAAGTGAAGTGTATCTTCAATAAAAATTAGTGCAGCACTTTCCAATTACATATACTCTTTGCGCAGACAGAATCGAAAAATAAAAACTCTCGCAGTGCTTGAGCAACTGTGTTATAGTGTATAACAAGGTATGAAAAACAAAACAGAAGCTTGCGGCGTACACACAGCGTGGAGGAAAGCAAAATGGAAATTTGGGATATTTATAATGAAAACAAGCAGAAAACAGGCAGGACGATGAAACGCAATGACTGGAACATGAAGGAGGGAGAATATCATCTGACTGTTTTAGGTGTCATTGTAAGGAAGGACGGTAAGTTCCTAATTACAAAGCGAGCCAAGACAAAGGCATGGGCACCGGGCTGGTGGGAGGTCTCCGGCGGAGCCGTGCAGGCAGGAGAGATATCCGAGGATGCGATAAGGAGAGAAATTCTGGAGGAAACCGGACTGGATGTATCGGGTGCGCAGGGCGGATATCTGTTTTCATATAAGAGAGAAAATCCGGACGAAGGGGATAATTACTTTGTGGACATTTACCGTTTTGTCATGGATTTTGATGAGGCAGATGTCAAACTGCAAGGCGAGGAATGCGGTGGATTTATGCTTGCATCGAGGGAGCAGATTGCGGAGCTTGGCAGTCAGGGAATCTTTCTGCATTACGACAGCATGAAGCAGGCATTTGATTTTTAGGCGCAGGGAAAATTTAAGTGTTATTTTTTTGACATTGCAAAGTGCGTATGGTACACTTATAAAATAAAAACAGGGGGATTTCCGGCAAAGCGTAACATAAATTCGGGCAAACGGATACTATTTGGTCATGCCATTTTGGTTATGCTGCATTCGTACATAATAACAGCATGAGGTGAGAAAAGCTTGGATAAATATGAATACCGCATACGTGCGGAAGAAATCAACGCACTGATCGAGAAAAAGCAGTTTATGGAAGCGGTAAAGATCGCCGACACGATTGACTGGTCACGCGTAAAGAGTGTCATGATGCTTTGCAAGGTCAGTGAATTATATAAATATGTCAGACGTTTTGAGGACGCAAAGGAAATTCTTCTTTTAGCTTATGACCGTCAGCCGGGCGGAAGGAAAATCGTGTATTCCTTGTGTGAGCTTTGCATTAAGCTTGAAGAAACGGTGCAGGCAGTAGAGTATTATAAAGAATTTGTACAGGTTGCGCCGACTGACACAAGACGTTTTATTTTGCAGTACCGTCTTTATGAGGCGCAGGATGTCAGCTTAGAGGAACGAATTGCGGTACTGGAGGAATATAAAAAGAGAGATTATCGTGAAAAATGGGCATATGAGCTCGCATATCTGTATCACCGTATCGGACTGGCGACCAGATGTGTGGAGGAATGTGATGAGCTGATTCTCTGGTTTGGGGAAGGCAAGTATGTCAACATGGCGATGGAACTGAAAATGCTTCATCAGCCTCTCTCGCCGAGCCAGCAGGAGAAATATGACAGACGGTTTATGAAAGAGGAGCCTCAGGAGGAAGAGGTCAAGCCGCAGGAAGAGGAAAATGCACTTCCGATTGAGATTAAAGCGGTGGATGTCAGCAAGGCAAAGACGGCGGAGATTATTCCGACTGCAATCAACAGGTCTCTTGAGGAGGCGGATACGGTCGAAGTGCCGGATATCAAGTCTGTAGTGCAGACGGAAGAGAGCTCTGCACCGCCTCAGCCGGTCGATGATGTGCAGCCTGACGAAGAGGTATTGACTGAGGCGGAGGAGGCACAGCCGGAGGACGAGATTCCGCTCAGAGAGCCGGATCCGGATTTAGATATACAGGTCAAAACCGTCGATGTCGGTGAATATAATACGATCAATCTGCAGCAGGAGCTGGCACAGAATCTTTCCAGAATGTTCGCAGAGGAGGATATGGAGGCTGCCGACGCAACAATGGCGCTTCCCATCGAGACGATTATCGGTACGACAACACAAAACGGGAAAGTGATTGAGTCGATTTCGGATGACGCAATTAAGAATGCTTTACTTGCACCGCTGTTGCAGGATACGGGGGAGATAACCCCGATCACGGAAGAGGATCTGTTGGCTTCCATCGAGCAGGAGCGCATTGCGAAGGAGGAAGCAGAGCAGGCAGAAGCCGAGAGAATCGCAGCGGAGCAGGCGGAAGCGGCGAGAATTGCAGCAGAGCAGGCGGAAGCCGAGAGAATTGCAGCGGAGCAGGCAGAGGCGGCAAGAATTGCAGCAGAGCAGGCGGAAGCTGAGAGAATCGCAGCAGAACAGGCGGAGGCGGCAAGAGTTGCAGCGGAGCAGGCAGAGGCGGCAAGAATTGCAGCGGAGCAGGCGGAAGCCGAGAGAGTTGCAGCAGAACAGGCGGAAGCCGAGAGAATCGCAGCAGAGCAGGCAGAAGCGGCAAGAATTGCAGCGGAGCAGGCGGAAGCCGAGAGAGTTGCAGCGGAACAGGCAGAAGCGGCAAGAATTGCAGCAGAGCAGGCGGAAGCCGAGAGAGTTGCAGCAGAACAGGCAGAAGCCGAGAGAGTTGCAGCAGAACAGGCGGAAGCGGCAAGAACTGCAGCACAAAGCGCAGCAGCCCCGGTAACAGCCGGTGCAATCATGGCAGCAGAGATTGCCCATGCAGTTACGACCGGAAATACAGACCGTCTGAATATCGGAACACCCCGCATTGATGTAGGAAACCTTTCAACGGGCGGCAAGATGGCAGAAGGCGAACCGATTGTAGATGAGCAGATTACCGGACAGCTGAGTCTTCTCGATATCATGAATGAGTGGGAGGAGACAAAACGGGCAAATGAAGAGAAGCATATTGCCGAGATGCGGGAAAAGGTCATGAAGCAGACCGGCCCGATGTTCAGCAATTTTGATGAAGTGGCAAGAGCCAGTGTGACAGCGGATCTGGATTTGATCAATCCGGCAGTGGATGTGTTCAAGGACACCGGTCCGGGTCAGGGAAAGGTGCAGGAGGTATCTGAGACCGAAGACTTCTCCGATTTGGAGAAGGAAACGGAAAGACCGGATTCTTCACAGAAAGAGTCGCCGGCAGCTGCCGATCCGGATGCTTCCGTGCCGAAAAAGGTATTAAATACAGAGGAAATCAACGGTCTGGAGGAAAAGCTGATTGAGACTCTCGCAAAGACGGAGGAAGAACAGCGCAAAGAGGAAGAGATTCCTGCCTTCATTCCGGATATTGATTTTGAACATTTGGAGGATGTCCCTGTGAAGGAGGAAGCTCCGCCGAGGGAGGAGCGGATGATCATTGCAGAGGAGGCGGAGACAAAGGGAGCTTCGTTGTTAGCTGCGATGGTAGGCTCAAAGCAGGAGACTGCATCAGAGGACGAATCGGTCAAAGAGCCTGCGGCAAAATCCATCGATTCTGTTCCGGAGGCGGTCGTGGCAGAGGTCAAAACGGAACAGGCAGTGCCGGAGTCATTATCAGCAGCAGAAGCGGCAGCAGAGGAACCGATAGCACCGGAGCTGTCTGCAGATGCGGAACCGGTAACGGAAGCAGAAGCACCGCCGGAACCAGTATCACCACAGCCATCTGCAGATGCACCATCGGAAATGCCGGAACCGGCATCGTCAGGCTACACGCCACAGTCTGCAAGGGAAGCTGTCGAATGGGCAAAATCAGCTTCAAAGCCATCCGCCGAACCGGCAGCTGCAGATGCGGAACCGGTATCGCAGCCGGCTGACGAACAATCTGCCGAATCGTCGCAGTCTGTCACTTCGCAGGCGACGGCACCGCCGCAGCCGGATATCGGTCAGACGGAACCGGAGCCACAGCCGGAGGCAAGATTTTTTACCAAAGAGGAGAAAGAGCTTTTCGGCAATATTGCACCGACGAAGGAATTGCAGGAGAAGGTAACAGGAGCACTCGATCAGATGTCCATGACACCGAAAGACGGAAATGGGGTCGTTGTCGGTGAAAATGGTATAGACAGGGTGATTGTTGCCGAAAATATGGTAAAGCACATGCAGCGCAGCTATCCGCAGTTTTCCGGTAAGGTCATGCGTTTTACCGGTGAGGAGCTTGCTTCCCGGAATATGACGGAGACCTTACAAAATCTTGAAAACGGTGCACTGATCATCGAGAAAGCGGGAGGAATGGAGCCGGATATTCAGGGGAATCTGGTTTATCAGCTAGAGAAGCTTGGGCTTAAGGGCATTTTGGTGGTTCTGGAGGATACAAAAGAGGAGATTGAGCGTCTTATGCTGACTTATCCGCAGATGGAGCAGATGTTCACATCGAGGATTGAGGTCGAAGTGCTGGATAATGATGGGTTGGTCGGGTTTGCAAAGGCGTATGCAAACACTCGGGAGTATTCGATTGACGAGATGGGAGTTCTTGCAGTATATACAAGGATTTCAGATTTGCAGACAAATGAACATGCAGTCACCGTTGAGGAGGTCAAGAATATGGTGAACGAAGCCATAGACCGTGCGGAAAAGAAGAACGTGAAGCATTTTGTGGATGTTCTGATCGGAAAGCGCTTTGATGATGAGGACATGGTCATTTTAAGGGAAAAGGATTTCTCAATAGAATAAAAAAGAGAGTAGGTATGTGATATGGGACAATCAAGAGAAGATGTATTTGTAACCGAGTATGATGAGTATTTATTCACGCAGGGCAATCACTATGAGATTTACAAGAAGCTCGGCGCACACAAGGCCGTCGTGGATGGTGTGGAGGGTGTACATTTCGCAGTGTGGGCACCGAACGCCCAGTATGTCAATGTGGCAGGCTCTTTCAATGACTGGGATATTTACCGGCATAATATGAACCGGCTTTCCATCAGCGGAATTTTCGAGACGTTCATTCCGGGAATCGGTGAGGATGTCATTTACAAATATGTCATCACGGCGCACGACGGAAGAAAAATTTACAAATCAGACCCGTACGGCTATCATTGCCAGCTGCGTCCGGAAAACGCTTCCATTGTGAAGGATATCTCCAATTTCAAATGGACAGACACCGCATGGCAGAACAATAAGGCAAAGAAAAATAACTTACAGGAGCCGATTGCAATTTATGAATGCCACATCGGTTCCTGGATGAAGCACCCGGCGGAGAGGGAAGAGGATTCCTTTTACAATTACCGTCTGTTTGCAGATCGGATTGTTGAGTATTTAAAAGAAATGAAATACACGCATGTGGAGCTTATGGGCATTGCGGAATATCCGTTCGACGGCTCGTGGGGTTATCAGGTGACAGGCTACTATGCACCGACCTCCCGTTACGGTACGCCGGAGGACTTCCAGTATCTTGTAAATACGCTGCACAAAAATAAGATCGGCGTTATTTTGGACTGGGTACCTGCGCATTTCCCGAGGGATGCTTTCGGACTTGCAGAGTTTGACGGCACATGTCTGTACGAGCATCCGGATAAGAGAAAGGGAGAGCATCCGGAGTGGGGAACGAAGATCTTCAACTATGAGAAGCCGGAGGTGCGCAACTTCCTGATTGCAAATGCCGTGTACTGGGTACAGGAATTTCACATTGATGCGCTGCGTGTCGATGCGGTAGCTTCCATGTTATATCTGGATTACGGCAAAAAGGACGGACAGTGGGTTGCCAATCGGTATGGCGACAACAAGAATCTCGATGCGATCGGCTTTTTGAGCCACTTAAACAGCTTGATCACCGGTAAATATCCGGGCACGATGATGATTGCAGAGGAGTCCACGGCATGGCCGAAGGTGACGGCTCATCCGGACGACGGCGGACTTGGCTTTACCTTTAAGTGGAATATGGGATGGATGCACGATTTCTGCGAATATCTTAAATTGGATCCGATCATGAAGAGCGGCAGCCATTACAATATGACCTTTGCGATGAGCTACCATACGTCGGAGAATTACATTTTGCCGATTTCGCACGATGAGGTTGTTCATCTGAAATGCTCGATGCTTGGCAAGATGCCGGGCTACCGTGTGGATAAATTCGCAAATCTGCGTGCCGCATACAGCTACATGTTTACGCACTCAGGCAAAAAGCTGCTGTTTATGGGTCAGGAATTCGGACAGGAATGCGAGTGGAGCGAGGCGAGAGAGTTAGAGTGGCACTGCTTAAGCGATCCGCTGCACGCCGGTATGCAAAACTATGTAAAACAGCTGCTTGAGATTTACAACAAATATCCGGCGCTTTATGAGATCGACAACGGATGGGAAGGCTTCGAGTGGATGGAGGCAGATGACAAGGATCGCAGCATCTACGCATATGTCCGCCGCTCCTCAAAAGGCACAAACAGCATTCTGACCGTTCTGAACTTTACGCCGATGGAGCGCAAGGATTACCGGATCGGTGTGCCGAAGAAGAAAAAATATAAGCTTCTTTTAAACAGCGACGATACACAGTTCGGCGGAAACGGCGGTGTGATTCCGAAGGAGATCGCCGCAGAAGAGATTTTGTCAAACGGCAAGGAGTATTCGATCGGCTTTGATTTGCCGGCATATGGCGCAGCGCTGTTTGTATTTTAATCGGCAGCGTATGGCCGCTTGAAACAGGTAATGATTTTCGGTCCCGCAATCACCCGTAACAGGATGTATGATTGCGGGATTTGCAATTTCAAATATGGTCTGTTACCATAATACCAAAAACGGAGGTGCAGGGATGGAAGCAAATATTACAAGAGAGGACGCGCTTAAGCTATTAAAAAAATATAACAAGGAGCCGTTTCATATTCAGCATGGTCTTACCGTGGAAGGGGTCATGCGCTGGTTTGCAAACGAGCAGGGATACGGTGAGGATGAGGAGTTCTGGGGAATTGTCGGGCTGCTGCACGACATCGATTTCGAGCTGTATCCGGATCAGCACTGCATCAAGGCTCCGGAGCTTTTAAGAGAAGCCGGGGTCAGCGAGGAAGTGATTCATGCGGTGTGCAGTCACGGATATGAGCTCACGGTTGATATTAAGCCGGAGCACGAGATGGAAAAAACACTTTACGCAGTGGATGAGCTTACCGGACTCATCTGGGCGGCGGCTTTGATGCGTCCGTCGAAGAGTGTTATGGATATGGAAGTAAAGTCAGTGAAGAAAAAATATAAGAGTGCCAATTTTGCGGCAGGCTGCTCGAGAGAGGTCATTGAACGCGGGGCGGAGATGATGGGAATCGAGCTGTCAGACCTTATACAAAAGACAATCCTTGCCATGCGCAGCTGTGAGGAGTCCGTTGCAGCGGCAATGGAGAAGGAATCATGCTGACATACAGTTTTGATCATATCGGGAAGGCTTCGATGTACGAACACTTATATTCGTGCATCAAAAACGATATCGGCAGCGGTGTTTTGCATGCAGGAGAGAAGCTTCCCTCCAAACGAAGCCTTGCCGCAAATCTCGGTATCAGCACGGTCACGGTCGAGAACGCCTACAATCAGCTGATCAGCGAGGGATACGTCTGCACAATCCCCAAAAAAGGATATTTTGTCGCAGATATCCCCCGGAAAAGTGATAGAAGCAAAGCAATACCGGCACCGGAAATCAGACTGCCGGCACCGAAAAAACAGTATGAGATTGATCTGTCGGGCAATCAGATCAGCTCCGAGAACTTTCCGTTCACCGTCTGGGCAAGGCTGATGCGCGAGACGATTTCCGACAGAAGTGAGGAGCTGATGCAGGCTGCACCCGGCGGAGGGATTTTGCTGTTAAGACAGGCAATCGCAGAGCATTTGCATGCTTTTCGGGGCATGAATGTCGATCCGGCGCAGATTCTCATCGGAGCGGGAACGGAATATCTGTATGGGATGCTCGTTCAGCTCTTCGGTAAGGACAAGATTTATTGTGTGGAAAATCCCGGCTATCAGAAGATTACGCAGATATACCGATGCAATGAGGCGGAGTGCAGATTCGCCGGCATGGATGAGCAGGGACTTTCCGTAGCGTCGCTGAGACAGACCGATGCGGACATCGTGCACATCAGTCCGACGCACCACTTCCCGACCGGAATCACGATGCCGATCGGCAGGCGTTATGAGCTTTTAGCTTGGGCGAATGAGAGGGAGGGGCGCTATATCATTGAGGATGATTACGACAGTGAATTCCGTCTGGACGGAAGACCTATTCCTGCCCTGCAGAGCATTGATGTCAGCGAGAAGGTTATTTACATGAATACCTTTTCCAAATCGCTGGCGTCCACAATGCGAATCGGCTACATGGTGCTGCCGCCGCATCTTGTAAACCGCTTTTACGAGAAAATGTCGTTCTACGCATGCACCGTGTCCAACTTCGAACAGTATACGCTTGCGGAGTTTATGCGCAGGGGATACTTTGAGAAGCACATCAACCGGATGCGGCTTTTCTATGCAAAGGCGCGAAGCCGCGTACTTTCCTGCATCCGCTCCTGTCCGCTTGCCCCTTTCTGTGAGATTGAGGAGAAGGATTCCGGCCTTCATTTTCTGTTAAGGCTCCATACGGAGCTGGAAGATCAGACGATATGTCGGAATCTCGAAGAAAAGGGCATCCATTTCGCTGCGCTTTCCGAGTACGATCAGGAGGGCAAAGCTGCAGATCGGCATGTATTTTTGCTTAGCTATTCCCATATCGATTTAGAGAAGCTGCCGTATGCGCTCGAGACAATAAAATCGCTGCTTGAACAGGGGGCAAAGTCTTGACGAAAAAGGAAAAAGCATGTACGATACGAACGAGTGCATGGAAAATACAGAAATATCTTAGGGAAACACTGATTAAGTGTTTCCCGCGCGAAATTCGCAGGCACAAAGTGCCTTTCCACAGCGAATTTCTGCGCATCCATGCGGAGCAATCTAAGGAAAAGCTGATTTAATCAGCGTTTCCTTAGATTTGCAACTTTAGTGCAGGAGGCTGATTCATAGACGATGGAAGAAACGGCGGAAAAGGAACTTAGCATATACGGGGAGCATTTGCCGATGCTCGTCCGGATTATAGAGGATATGGAGAAGCGCATCGACCTGCTTCGGGAGAGCATGAAGCAGCAGAGGGGAATGGATCCCGTAGAGCACTGCCTCTCGAGAATCAAATCGGAGGAGAGCATGCGGGAGAAGTGCGTCCGAAAGGGGCTTGCCCAAACACCGGAAAGTGCACTGTTTGAAATCCATGATGCGATCGGTTTTCGAATCGTATGTGCGTTTGTCAGCGACGTTTATATGATTCGGGATTATCTGGCAGAGGCGGAGGATCTGGAGATCGTGGAGGAGAAGGATTATATCCGGAATGCGAAGCCGAACGGATACCGCAGCTATCATATGATCTTAAAGACGCAGACCGGCTATTATCTCGAGATTCAGCTGCGGACGATATCGATGGACACATGGGCGGCGCTGGAGCATCATCTAAAATATAAGAAAACAGTCAGCGGAAATGAGCAGCTGATTGTCAGGGAGCTCAAGCGGTGTGCGGATGAGCTGGCATCAACCGATGTTTCTATGCAGACGATCCGGGACATGATTTTTGAGGAGGCGTAACGTAACCAAAATGAAACTTTTATTAGCGGAAGATACGAGGGATTTGAACAGAACGGTCACAATGGTTCTTGAGCATGAGAACTATGAGGTCGACTCGGTATACGATGGACAGGAAGCTCTCGATCTGATAGAAAAAAGCAGCTACGACGGCATCATACTTGATATCATGATGCCGAAGAAGGATGGAATTGAGGTGCTCACGGAAATCCGGAGACGGCATATTCTTACGCCGGTTCTGCTGCTCACGGCAAAGGCGGAGGTGGACGACCGGGTCGCCGGTCTGGATGCCGGTGCGGACGATTATCTGGCAAAGCCCTTTGCGATCAAGGAGCTGCTTGCGCGCATACGCTCGATGATCCGCAGACGCGGGGATTACAATGAAAAGCAGATGCAGTTCGGCGATATTACATTAAATGCCGAGGATTTTGCACTCACGGCAAGCAATTCCGTGCGGCTCTCGATCAAGGAGTTTGAGCTGATGCAGACGCTGATGGCAAATGCAGACAAGCTCCTTGCCACTGAATATCTCCTGGGACATGTGTGGGGCGGTGAGCCGGATGCGCAGGAGGATACGGTGTGGCTCTATATTTCCTATTTAAAAGGAAAGCTTCGTGCGATCGGCTCTTCGGTGCAGATCACGGGTGATAAGGGCGGGGAGTTCCGTCTGATTCTTACAGCATAAATGCGGAGGTGCGGATATGAATGCGGATGCGATTCGAAAATTGAGAATGAAGTTCATTTCCATTTCAATGGTCTCCCTGTTTATCACGATGATCTTTATCAGCGATGCGATCAATCTTGCCAATTATGTTTCATCC
Source organism: Lachnospiraceae bacterium (assembly GCA_017476765.1). Taxonomy (GTDB): domain Bacteria; phylum Bacillota; class Clostridia; order Lachnospirales; family Lachnospiraceae; genus JAFUZE01. Next base: position 7,687 of record JAFUZE010000298.1, on the reverse strand, counting down.
ATACAGCTCGTCAGGCAGGTGCTGTATTATATCGTGCAAAATGACGGTGAGGTCTCACCGCGGAATGAAGACCGGGAAATAGGAAGAATCAACAGCTTTTCCGGAGCGTTCCAGCCGCAATACTGGCATTATCAATATTTTTCGTGTATCTGTGATGCGCAGGGGAATGTCTCCTCCGTCATCAATCACCTCGATGCGCAAAATGACGGTGCGGACCTGATACAATATGCGGAGACGGTCTTTCAGGAAAACGGCACCTTTGGCACATATGAGCAATACTACTACCAGACCGGCACGACATCAGACGGCAGTGATCTGGTCGTGTTTGTTGACGGGACGATGGAAATCAGTACGATCACGAGACTGTTTTACTGGACGCTTATGATCTGTGGTCTTGGACTGGTCATCACCTTTGTTCTTGTCTGGTTCCTTTCCAAAAAAATGATTCAGCCGGAAATCGAAAACAGCAGGCGGCAGAAACAGTTTATCACAAATGCCAGCCATGAGCTCAAGACACCGCTTGCGGTGATTCGCGCCAATGTGGAGCTAGAGGAGATGATGAACGGTGAGAGCGAGCTGTCGCAGTCAACGCTCCGGCAGGTTGACCATATGAACGGACTGATACAGAACCTCGTTATGATCGCCCGCTCCGAGGAGAAGGAGGATAAGACCGGCATGACGGATGTGGATGTGTCAAAGCTCGTAGAGGAATCGGCACAGTCCTTCAGCTCTGTTGCAACGCAGGGTGACCGGAAATTGATTTTGCAGATCGAGCCGGACATCCACAGGATTCTGAACGGAAGTAAGGTTCAGCAGCTGACAACAATCCTTGTGGACAATGCGATTAAATACTGCGATGAGGGCGGCACGATCAGAGTGTCCCTCTCTGTGATGAAATGGGGAAAGAGCATTCAGCTTGCGGTTTCCAATTCGTATGCGGAGGGCGCCAACGTGGATTACAACCGCTTTTTTGACCGCTTTTATAGGGAAGATCAGTCCCACAATATCGATAAAGGCGGTTACGGTATCGGACTCTCCATCGCAGAAAGCATCTGTAAGCAGAGCGGCGGCACAATCAGGGCTGAGTGGAAGGATGGGGAAATCTCCTTTATCTGTAAGCTGTAATGAAGAGGCTTTAAGCTTTCTTTTTTAAAAACTTCACAGCTTTTGCCGGAGCTTACTTTGACCGGGCTGATACCGTGTCTGTAAGCCCTCCATATACGATAAAAATGCCCTGCACATCAGCGGATGCGTCAGCGTAAAGGTAATTCTCGGTTCGGCAAGGTGCTCAATAACGACCTCCGCAGGCTCGACGATGATTTTGATATTGGCAAACAGAGTCTCCGGCAATACATAGAACCGATAATTCGGGTATTGCTCCGACAGGCGTAGCATATGCTCCATATGGCGTGCATACTCATCCGGTGTGTAACAGGCATCTGCAACGGAAGTATCCGCCATTGCCTGATTGTGAGACAGGAGCTCCTCGTCTGCAGCTGTGATACACTCATAAACAAACTCGTTTTTCATCTTTTCCGCATAAATTTCCCTCGACAGCTTCCACTCGGACAAAAAAGCTGCCCTTTGGTCATCCGGTAGGATGCGCAGGGCAACGGACTTAGCAATGTCCTCCGGCATCGTTGCAAGCGATAACGTGCTCTGCAGTACATGTATCCCGTGCCCTGCGCCGACCTCTGCCGCTTTTTTGCCGGATAGAGGGTTGGCGCTTGTGCGCAGAAGCGGTTTGCATTCGTCAAGCATTTTGTCATAAAAGGAGCGATAGCTCTTCAGCTGCTGCTCCTGCGTGCAGTAGTGGTAGATTCCGTCTGCCTTTGCACCGCTGACCTGATATGCTTCGATACAAGCAAAGTCCGGCGATAAGAAAAGCGTATGGGAAAACATGCCGGTATTTTTGCGCTGACAGTAATATGGCTCGATCAAACCGGACATATACAGCGGAAGCCAGCTGTTAATGGCAGCGATCATTTCCTTTAAATCCCGGTCGATGTTGTGAATGATTTTTATTCGGATGCCCGCACGGATACATGCATGCATGAGCGACAGCCATCGAACTAAAAAATCCCTGTCACCGACCATCCAATCCATCCCCTCATCGGAATACAGCAAAAGCTCCTTTGCGTGCCCGCCTGCCGCATCGGATAAAAAACGGATTACCGCACGGCGCAGCCCATCCGTCCCGTAATAGACCTCCGACCGGTCCTTTCGTATTTCGGCATCCGCCGCCTGCTCAAGCGACATAAGAGGAATTTTCGTGCTCAGAGAAAAAGAGTCGATTCGGTCAAGCAGCTCCTCAACGGCGATGCTGCCGTCCTCCGGATTAAAATCGCACAGCCAGCTGCTGAACCACTCAAGTCCGTCCTCGCTGTTTTCCAGCATATCGTCCGTAACGCCCATTAAGGCTGCAAGTTTGCCGAGATGTCCCTGATCGCAGATGCGCACAAAACACGTCTCGGAAATCAGATGAATGAGTGCGGGATTTGATTTGGGAATACGCAGTCCGTTACGAAAACGGCTGATCAGGGACGCATCTACATTGACAAGCCTTGCAAGCCGGATGTTGGAAAGCTCTGCCAGATTCATTACCGCATCGAGTTTTTCGCCAAAGGAACGAAACAGGGTCTCCCTCTTCGCCGGACTCTTTTTCGTTTCGGTAAAAACAATTCCGTCATACAGCCATGCGGAAAGATGCTCTCTGAGCGCTTCCGCCGAAAGCCCCGGCTCACAGTCTGTGACGACACAGAGCGAATCCAGCTTATTTTGATCCTTTGCAAAGGCATAAATGCCCGAAAGGAACTTGGAGACGGTTGGGCTTGCCGGTCTGGGAATCCTTGCACCGCTTTTCAGCCGGCTGATATTTGACCTGTCACATCCGGCATACTGCGCAATGTCATTGGCGGAAGCGCCAAGTGTATCGAGTAAGTATTCTACCTTTTTAGCAAACTCCATGCCGCATTCTCCCTCCTGCTGCAATCGCTTTCTGTATTCTGACGGACTGCAGCCAATTGTCTTAGGAACTGTTTAAAAATATCTGTCCGTATTGCCTGTCTGCGTGATTCCGATCAGCCTCACGAATAAAAAATCCTGATTTATATCAGTATAGCAGTTCATAGGAGCGATTTCAACATGCGTGCCAACACAATGGCAATGACAAAACGCTGGCACACCTTGAAGTTTTATTCCAAATGCCGTTAATATAAATGTATCTATCTTTATACAGGTATCAAAAGCATTTGGAGGAGGATGCGCAATGATGGAAAGGTTTAAACAAAACAATTTCATACGCAAGGTGAATGCATGGATGCTCTGTCTGTGCATGGTTATCACCCTTTTGCCGGCGACTGCATTAAGCGCGCAGGCGGCAGCAGGTGATGGGAACGGCATTGAGCTTTCGGTGTATAAGCCGGAGGTATACGGCACAAAAACGGAGAGCTACACGGATGAAAACGGTGATACGCAGGAGTATGAGGTCAAGCTCGTCAGAGATGCACCCGTTGACGGAGCGACCGGTCTGTTTGTGCCGGATGACGGAGAGGAGCTTACAGTAAGTGAGAATGGTGTTGCAAGGCTGAGGCTGGACGATACTTCTGTCATCTACAGAAGCTTACAGTATAATGTCAGAATTGCCGTTACCGATAAGGAAATGACACAGTGTGCAGGCACGGTCACCGTTCCGATTCCGGACGGTTACAGTACGGAAAATTCCAAGATCACATGGCTGAACAGTGGAGAGGCGGATATCGAACCGTCTGCCCATACGGACAGTACGGCAAGCTATCCGATTACGTTAAAAGGTGAAAACGGCTGGCTGACGGCAGACTTTTCGATCAGCCTAAGGCATGCCGTGACACCCGAGCGGTTAGGACCGGTCACACTTCCGGTCTGCGTATATGATGCGTATTCACATGATTATATACCGGACAGCTCGGGCAACAAGGCAGTCTTTCAGCCGGAGAGTGCGCTGTTTGTAAATGATCAGTATATCAGCGAGTATAGTTCCGCCTATGTACGTCTGACAAATAACAACGCATACGATGTTCCGTCGGGATTTCAGAACAGAAGCAAGTACAGTCTGCAGATACCGCTCGATTATTATGATGAGGAAGGGAACACACAGCCGCGCAAAGGCACATTGACGCTCCCGCTGGCATCGGGATATGACGGAAACAAGTGCGTCCTGACATTCGAGGGGGAGGACGAAGGCATCCCTGCAAAAACCGCAACGGCAGATACGGTAACGTTTGAGGTCAGCCTTCCGTATGATAACGATAGTGCCCTTGCAGTGAACTTTTCCGTTGACAGCAAGATGGCAATGACTTATACGAACAGCGTGAGGGTGCCGCTGGAATTTTATCAGGGCTATTACGGCAGTGAGTCGCAGAGTACACAGGTGAATGTCGGTACATCCTTAACCCTGAACACGGAGGAAAAATTTGATTTCTATGTGGATGAGACGACAAGGAGTGCGTCGGCTACGGTTCTTGAGGGATATATGAACAGTAGCGAACAGGAGCAGGGACAGTCTGATCCGGGCTACGAGGATCCGTTCAAGGATTATGTGTTTATAGAAAACGGATACGATATTTTACTGTCATACGACATTATTGCGTTGGTGAACTCTGCGGAGCATACGCATAATCCGGATATCGCCCAAAACGGAACGCTCACAATTCAGATTCCGGCGGGCTATGAGGGCAAGAGCGCAAAGGTGACCATACTTCAAAATTATGTGGAAATGGAAACGAATCCGCTGCAGGCGGCAACCGCATATACCGACAAGACGGTGACCTTCCCGATTTCATTCAAATATGATGAACAGTGGAGCAACGACGACGGTTGCGTCAGGTTCTGGTGCTATATTGAGTTTAAGAAAGCACACACACACATTTACCCGAATACCTGGAAGTATGATACTGCAAATCACTGGAAGGAATGTACGGTATGCGGTGAGAAGGCACAGAGCGCGGCACATACCTGGAACGCAGGTGTTGTGACGAAAGAGGCGACGGCAAGTGCAGAGGGTGTTAAAACCTATACCTGTACGGTCTGCGGAGCAACCAGGACGGAAGCGATCGCAAAGCTTGACGTACCGGATGTGGGCACAAAGGAAACGGACAGCACCGGAGCGGCAGATTACAAGGTGACATCCACAGAGGACGGCGATGTCGAGGTACAGTATGTTTCTACAAATAAGAAGAGCGCAAAGACGGTCACGATTCCGGAGACGGTAACGCTGGCAGACGGAACCGAGGCAAAGGTGACCTCCATCGCAAACGGTGCATTCAAGAATGCAAAAAACGTCACGACCGTAACTGTCGGCAAAAACGTTGAGACGATCGGAAGCAGCGCCTTCCAGGGAGCTAAAAAGCTTAAGAAGGTCACGATCGGTAAGAATGTGACGACAATCGGAAACAATGCCTTTAAGAACTGCACGAGCTTAACGACCGTTACCGTAAAGGGTGACAGTGTCAAGACGATCGGAAGCGGTGCGTTCCAGGGAGCTAAGAAGCTTAAGAGCGTATCGGTTGGCAAGAATGTGACAACCGTCGGCAAGAATGCGTTTAACGGCTGTAAGAACTTAAAGACCATTACGATCAAGAGCACGAAGATCAAGAGCTTCGGCAAGGGTGCATTTAAGGGAATCAGCGATAAGGCGACGATCAAAGTGCCGAAGTCAAAATTTGCGAAGTACAAAAAAGAACTGAAGAAGGCAGGACTTTCTTCAAAGGTAAAGATTAAGAAGGCATAAGGCTTTGCCGGGGATTCAGGGGGATCACCATATAGAACAGAAGATGCAGTCTTTGGACAGATGTCCGGGGACTGCATTTTCACGAAAAATAAGCACAAGAAAAAACGAGCACAGGTTTGATAAACTCCGCATCAGAAGAGAAAGCTTTTCGATGCGGGCTTTTTTTGTGAAAAATATGGATGAACGATATAATAGATAAAAAGATGCGAAAGGTAGACATATTTGACGCTAAAAATATATGACGATAAAATTGACAAATAATAACAGATATGATAGTTTAGTTGAAAAGAAATAACAAAAATCAGCAAACAGGAGAGAAAAATATGAGACACAAAAGAAAGTGCAGGGGACTTGCACTGTTTTTAGCAGGCAGTATTGTATTGTCATCGACAGATGCAGTGTATGCAAAGGATGCAGTGTACACACAGGCTACCATTTCGGCAAATACTGTTTCAGACAATACCTTTGAGCAGGAATACGATGCAGGCAGCACAGTTAATGATGCGGATGGGAGTGGTCCGGATAATGACGATCTTCTTGCCGAGGAACCCGTGGAATCATATACAGACGGAGAGTATGTGATCTATATTCAGGAGCCCGACGACAATGCGGAAATTGTGGAAGAGGTAAAGGAGCTTGACGGTACACAGGAGATTGCGCAGGACAGTGGGCAGGCAGCACTGTTTGTCGCAGATCTGACCTCTGAGCAGGCGACGGAGCTTTCCCGGTCGGAGGAGGGTGGCATCCTCATCGAGAAAAACATTGAGCTGACTGCCTCCGGAAGCAACGAAAAAAAGAAGCCATCGCCGGAGAAGGCAAAATCGTCATCGGAGAAAACACAAGATAAAGAAAAGTCATCATCGACGAAGATGCAAAATAAGTCAAAGCCGTCATCGGAAAAAACGCAAGGTAAGGAATCTGCTCATAAAAGCAATCAAAAGAGTGATAACGGAAGTAACAGCAAAGGTCATAAAAAGAGCAATACAGAAACGAAAAAAACGGATGAGCTTCTGCTTGAAGATGAATGGAATATCCAAATGATTCATGCGGATGATGTGACCGTGGAGGCGGAGGATACGGTGCGTATCGCAGTGCTGGATTCCGGCATTGACCTCATATCGGAGGTACCTGTCACGGACAGCATCAATATGGTAGAGGGAGAGCAGGATCTTCCCTATTATATGAACGATATGACAGGACACGGAACGGCAGTCGGGGACATCATCTGCCAGATCAATCCGCAGGCGGAAATCTATTCGATACGCATACTGGATGAGCAGAACAAGGCGACCTTGAGCAGAGTTGTAGACGCCATCTACTTGTGCATTGATGAGAAGGTTGATATGATTAATATGAGCTTCGGAACCAATGTCCGTTCCGGCATACTGGAGCAGGCGGTGAAGGATGCGCAGGATGCAGGAATTCTGCTCATTGCGGCAGCAGGAAACGGCGGCGCAGAAGGAGGCATCGAATATCCGGCAGCTTTTGACGGAGTGATAGCGGTGGGAGCTGTTGATACGAGCGCTGTCCGAACAGAGGAAAGCGCAGTCGGCGAGCAGCTCGATCTGGTTGCACCGGGAGAGCAGATTCCGGCAGAGAGCATGTTCGGGCTTTGTACGGTCGTGTCGGGTACGAGTATGGCAGTGCCGCATGTCACCGGAGTTGCCAGTGTTTTATGGCAGAGGGATAAGAGTAAATCTGCACGCTTTATCAAAGGTCTGATCGAGGAGACAGCCAGAGCACTCGGTGAAGCGGACGAGTACGGCAGCGGGCTGGTCGACCTGGAATATGCGCTTGCGTCGTATGATGAATATTCGGAACAGTATGAAGAATATGAAGAAGCGGACAGTGAAAGCATAGAGACACACCGCATTGTTGAGCCCAATGAGGCGGAGGTTCTTACCTTTGAGGATGTAAATT
>JAFUZE010000297.1 GCA_017476765.1 Lachnospiraceae bacterium | reverse complement strand
GAACAGGTCACAGCGACCCAGGAGGCATCGCAGCCGATGACGCAGACCGCCACAGTCGATGATATTATGAGACAGATCGGCGATTATGTGAGAATGAACGCGACACCGGATGTAAAAGAGATGGAAATTCAGCTGACACCGGCAAATCTGGGGCAGGTACATATCAATATCGCAAGCAGGAACGGCGTTGTCACGGCACAGATCACGACGGAGAACGAGATTGTCAAGCAGGCGATGGAGACACAGGTCGTACAGCTTAGGGAACGGCTGGAAGGTCAGGGAGTCCGGATCGAGGCGGTTGAAGTCACTGTGGCGAGTCATGAATTTGAGAGAAATCTTGACGAGAACGGCGAGAACCGGGACACAGGCGGGGAAGAGAAGAAGCCTTCCACGAAAAGATGGAATTTATCCGAGATGGGCGATGACCTGATCGAAGGTGAGACGCTTACGGACGCAGAACAGGTAGAACTGGACATGATGAAGCTGAGAGGCGGAAATCTGAATTATATGGTCTAGTCGGAAAGGAGCTATTATATGTCATACATGGCACAGGTAATTGACGGAAAGCTGCAGCAGACGAGTGCAACGCAGTCCGCAAAGTCCGAGACAGGAAAGAATAACGGACTCGACAAGGAAGCGTTTTTACAGCTGCTTGTGGCACAGATGAAATATCAGGATCCGCTCGAGCCGACTTCGAACACGGAGTATATTTCACAGCTGGCAACGTTTTCGGAGCTGGAGGAGATGCAGAATCTGGTTTCAAACTCGGATATGCAGCGGGCAAATGATTTGGTCGGAAAGACCGTTACAATGAAGGTGACGACGAGCAGCGGCGCAGAGACATACGAGCAGGGCGTTGTGGACTATGTCACCTACGAGGGAAGCAAGACGCTGCTCGGCATCAACGGCAGTGAGTATTCACTGGATGACCTTTTGGAGGTGGCGGATACGGACTATGTGGAGGCTTATTCGATGGCGACGGCAGTCGTGACGGCGATGAACAAGCTTCCGGCAGTTGTAAATCTCGGCCTTGAGAGTAAGGACGCCGTGGATTCGATCACAAAGGTGTATGATGATATGAATGACTATCAGAAATCCTTCCTTTCAAAGGAGCAGAAGGATGCGATCGAAGCCTACAGGCAGAAGATGGATGAGCTTGTGAAGAAGGCGGAACAGCAGGCGGCGAACCAGACTGCAGGTGGCGGCGATGCCGGAGACACGGCTGACGGAGAGACGGACGAAAACCAGGAGGTATAGGAAACGCTTACTCATGGAGGAGGCATGCATATGAATGTTGAGACAGGTTCGTTTCGATCCGCATTGCAGATTCAAAGTGAGTTTTTGACGCAGAGTGCTTCGAAAAAGGAGAAGCCTTCGCAGCAGACGGGGGTATCGTTTCAGGATATTTTCGTTAAGAAGGTCGAAAGTGACGGGACAAGGGCGGAGGAACTGAAATTTTCCAAGCATGCAAGCAGCCGGCTTTTAGACCGGAACATCAGCCTGAGCGACAACCAGGTGGAGAGGCTGAACGAGGGAGCAAAAAAAGCGCTCGATAAGGGAATCAGCGAATCTCTTGTGCTGGTGGACGATCTGGCGTTTATCGTGAATGTCAAAAGCAGTACCGTGATTACTGCAATGGATCAGACAGAGACAAATGAAAATGTATTTACAAATATTGACGGAGCCGTGATTATGTAGCTGGACCTTAGGGAGGCGAAGGTTCTTGAATGACAGAGAGAACACGCGGCAAATTTAACAAGGGAAAGAGAGGTCGTTTCATTATGATGAGATCATTGTACTCTGGTGTAGCAGGCTTAAAGACACACCAGGTAAAGATGGATGTTATTGGTAACAACATTGCGAACGTAAACACGGTCGCATATAAATCACAGTCGATTACGTTTTCGGAGCTGATGTATCAGACGACACAGAGCGCATCGGGACCGAATGCAGAGACCGGAACGGCGGGTACAAACGCTAAGCAGATCGGTCTTGGTGTAAAGAGCGGAGCCATCTCTACCGCTATTGCACAGTCCGGTTCCACACAGACGACCGGAAATCCGTTCGATATTCAGATCAAGGGAGATTCGTTCTTTGTTGTCAGCGACGGAAGCAACAACTTTTTCACGAGAGACGGCTCCTTCTATGTGGATGCGGTCGGAAACCTTGCGATGACCTCCAACGGCTATAATGTCATGGGATGGGGCGTGGATTCTCAGACAGGTGCAATCATGAAGGATACCGTAAGACCTCTGACTGTCATGAGTGCGGCAAACATGACCTATCCGCCGGAGGCGACAACGAAGGCCTATGTGTCCGGCATTATTGATAAAAACGATAAGCTGGTTCATTCCGAGTCGGGCAAGATTATGAATCTGGGCTTCTTTGATGCGCGTGGCTACTCCTATACGGCAAAGCTTTCGATGAAGGCGACCGGAACGGAAGGGCAGTATTCGGTAGAACTGACAGATATTCTTGATGCCAACGGAAAATCCATTTTGGGCGATGTGCCGGATGCACGTCTCGGTTCTTACACAAGAATTGCCGATGCGGAGACGCTGAACGTAGCTTCCGGTTATACGGCAACGACGACAAGCGTTACGACGCCGGACGGAGTTGCGATCAATTTCAGCGACCTGTTCAACGATACAACGATCGACGGTCTCTCGATGGAGGAGAGACAGAAGGCGGTTGCCAACGCCTACGGCTACAATACGTTTGGGGAGTTCGGCAAGGTTTACGGGACAAACAACGGCACGGATACGGATACCGTTCTGTCCCTGCTTCAAAACGGCGGCAATCTGTCCACAATCCAGGATGCGAACGGAAACATCAACAAGGCGGGCAAGCAGATCAACGGCGGTCTGATTCAGTACGATGTGGCAACCGGTGAGATCCAGTCCGTCAACGGACTGCAGAATAACCTGACGCTGAATCTGAATTTCGGCGCTGATGCAACGCAGCCGTTAGGACCGTTCGAGACGATTTCCGTGGATTTCTCGCCGTCGAGCAACTATAACAACAACGGTACAAGTACCGTTTCCGCGACAAGCGGTGATACCTCCGGTCTCGGAGCGGGGCGTAAGGTCGGCGAGCTGTCGGGCGTTTCCGTACAGAACAACGGTATGATCTACGCATCGTACGACAACGGACAGTCCAGACTGCTCGGACAGATTGCCGTTGCGAACTTTGCAAACGCATCCGGTCTTGAGAAGGCGGGCGATAACCTGTATTCCGCAACCCTCAACTCCGGTGAGTTCGACGGAATCGGTGATGACATTACCTCGAACGGCGGCTATATGTCGACCGGTACGTTGGAGATGAGTAACGTGGACCTCTCCGCTGAGTTTACGGAGATGATTACGACACAGAGAGGTTTCCAGGCAAACTCCAGAATTATTACCGTGTCGGATACCCTCCTTGAAGAACTTGTCAATCTGAAGCGTTAAATTCTTGTAGTGTTTTAATCCGTGGATACATATTCGATTGATGATGCGGTAATTTGAAGAAAAGGTTGCCGTTCCCGGAAGGTTAGGCGTGAATGGTAACAAAGAAAAAAGAAATGCGGGCGGGGCTCCTGCCCTGCACAATGAATCGGAAATCTATGTACAGACATTCCGGTCATGTGTGTGGGACGGGGGTTTCGTCTTATTAAATTTTACCAATTTATATCGCAAAGGAGTTAAAAAATGATCGAAGTAACGAAACTCAACAACCAGAAAGTGCTTATAAACCCAGAATATATCGAGATTGTTGAGGAAACGCCGGATACAGTCATCTCGTTTGCAACAGGTCGAAAAATAATTGTAAAAGAAAGTAGACAAGAGATAAAAAATCTAGTAAAATCGTATAGAAAGGTTGTTTTTGCCGAATAGGGCAAAAATGTGAGGTGGAAAGGTTTTGGATTTAGCATCGATCATTGGTCTTGTCGCCTGTCTGGGCATGATCATATTTGGAATTACCGTAAATGACGGAATGGGAGCACTCTTTAACTTTTTGGATCTTCCGTCTGCGATCATTACGTTTGGAGGCGCTTTTTTCTGTGTATTGGCATCGAATTCAATGCAGGATTTCCTGACCGGAGTAAAGACGTTTACATTGATTTTTAAATCACCGCAGCAAAATGTGCCGGAAATTATTCAGAAGATTATCGATTTGTCGAATGTAGCAAGAAAGGAAGGTCTTCTCTCCCTTGAGGAGGCGGCGGGTGATTTGGATGATCCGTTTTTGAAAAAAGGAATCCTTCTTGTAGTGGACGGTACGGATCCGGAGCTTGTCAGGGCGATTATGGAGACGGAAATTATCTGTATCGAGGAAAGGCACAAAGGCAATATGGGATTTTGGAATGACTTGGGTGCGATGGGGCCGGCATGGGGTATGATTGGTACTCTGATCGGTCTTGTTAACATGCTTCAGGCACTGGATGATCCGTCTGCGATCGGTCCTGCTATGGCGGTCGCCCTTCTGACGACGTTGTACGGTTCCATGCTGGCGAACTGGATCTGCGCACCGACGGCGGCAAAGCTGAAATCGAACAGTTCGTCGGAAATTCAGATCAAGGAGATTATGATAGAAGGGCTTTTGTCGATTCAGGCAGGAGAGAACCCACGGGTTATCGAGGAAAAGCTCAAATCATTCTTAGCACCGAAGGATCGGGAGATTCAATCGGAAGAAGGCGGTGAAGCGGATGGCTAAGCAAAAAAAACCGGAGGAAGCACCGGCCGGTGCGCCGGCGTGGATGGCGACCTTCAGTGATCTGATGAACCTGCTTTTGTGTTTCTTTGTGCTCCTGTTCTCCATGTCAACGGTAGATGCACAGAAATTTGAAGCGATGGCAGAATCGTTTTCCCAGACCTTCAGTATTTTTTCCGGAGGCGCAACTGCGATTGGGGACGGCGTTCTGATCAGTAACGGCGTCAGTCAGTTAAACGAACTGGATGAGTATATTAACAGTACCGGCAAAGCGGCAGAGGTCGAGGAGGAGTCCAAGGATGCCCTCGAGGAATTTGAACAGCAGCAGCTGCAGCGTTCGGAGGAGCTTGCCGAGGTTGTTGAGGAGGTTTTGCAGGAGCAGAGCCTTGACGGGGAGATTACGGTGGATTTCACTTCGCAGTATGTTACCCTGAACTTGAATGGTT
>JAFUZE010000029.1 GCA_017476765.1 Lachnospiraceae bacterium | reverse complement strand
TGGGAGGACCAGCAGCCGTATGTGGTGCACAATATCAACGAGGGACAGATTACGACGTATCCGTATATCCTTCCGGACAGCTTCCCGGTAGGCAAGACGCACAACCAGTATTATCAGCTGAACATGGAAGCCGATCTCGACGAGGACGGTGAGACGGATATCGTTGTATGGTATACGCTTGGAAACCAACAAAAACAGCCGGATCATTATACCGGAGGCGGCTCAAGGTATTGGGCTACCCCGAACGATGTCATCAACAATTATTATATTTACAACAAAGGTAATATCACCTACTCAGGAGTTGGTCATAGTACGCCGGCATCGGATTCCTCGCAGAAGTACGAGGCACAGCTCTTTGTCAATACGATGATTGCAGCTTACCGTGCAGGCATCCGTGTGCCGTCCGTCCGCATGTTTGATACAGACAGAACGGATGCGCAGGAGTCGAACTCAATGGTGATCGCTTATGATAAGAATGTCGGCGCCAATAGTGATATCGGAGACGCACAGTCCTCGGCATTGAAGGATGCGGAAGGAAACTTCCTCAATCGGTTTGTGGATACCGGAGACGATGCGACAAGGCTTTACTTCCAGATCAATGACCCGAACTTTGTAAAGGGTACCAAGAACATTGAAGCGAAGTTCTACATTGCCAATCCGAGCGGTGACGATACGGTCACGGTAGACGGCGAGACGATCAGCGTTACGGAGGTTCCGCTTACGGTATATTCCTCCGACTTTACACAGACCTTTGATGCAACCGAACTCAAGAGCGGCGTGCGTTACGGCATTCACCTTCCGCTTTCACAGCTGAATGATAAGGCAGAAATCAAGCTGTATGTATCGGCAAAGACGACCATTACGAACATTTCCGTATCGAACAGCAAGGTCGTACAGGAGTCACCGATTGGCGTTGCAGAGTATACGATCAGGAAGATGGATCTGCTGAAGCTGGATTAAAATTCGAAGCATAATTTATATTCAGATACTTTAAAAGCGCAACATCAAAATCAATATTTTTTCATAAAAAAACGGGCTGCAAAGCCCGTTTTTTAATTTTCGTTCTTTACATCCTGACTTTTTTGGTGTATAGTTTGAAACGATTACTACGATTTGCAAGATTTTCGATAGGGGATAGGATATGGCAAAGTATTTGGTGATCGTCGAATCGCCGGCAAAGGTAAAGACAATCAAAAAGTTTTTGGGCTCCAATTATGAAGTGCTTGCGAGCAACGGACATGTGCGTGACCTGCCGAAGAGCAGAATGGGAATCGATGTCGAGCATGATTACGAGCCGAAGTATATTACGATCCGCGGAAAGGGGGAGGTTCTCGCTGCGCTTCGAAAGGAAGTGAAAAAGGCGGAGAAGATTTATCTCGCAACCGACCCGGATCGGGAAGGAGAAGCCATTTCCTGGCATTTATATGAGGCACTCAAGCTGGAAAACAAAAAGGTATATCGGATTACCTTCAATGAGATTACCAAACATGCAGTTAAGGAGTCTTTGAAGAATGCGAGGGAAATCAACATGGATCTGGTCGATGCACAGCAGGCAAGGCGTATGCTTGACCGTATGGTGGGCTACCGGATCTCACCGCTTCTTTGGGCGAAGGTTAAGCGCGGCTTAAGTGCCGGACGGGTACAGTCTGTCGCACTGCGCATTATCTGTGACCGTGAGGAAGAGATTAACAGCTTTATTCCGGAGGAGTATTGGACGATCGATGCGATACTTTCCCCTCCGGGTGAGAAGAAGACCTTTACGGCGAAGTTTTACGGAACAAAAAAGGAAAAGCTTGCAATCTCATCCAAGAAGCAGCTCGATGAGATTTTGGAGAAGCTCGGAAAGGCTTCGTTTGAGGTTTCCGAGGTGTCAAAGGGAGAACGCGTGAAAAAGGCACCGCTTCCGTTTACGACATCCACACTTCAGCAGGAGGCAAGCAAGGCGCTTGGGTTTTCGACGCAGAAGACGATGCGTCTTGCACAGCAGCTGTATGAGGGTGTTGATATTAAAGGGCAGGGGACGATCGGACTGATTACATATCTTCGTACCGATTCGACCCGTGTCTCGGATGAGGCGCTGCAGCAGTCGGAGGAGTATATCGGCCGTGTGTATGGTGACAAGTACAAGGCATCCGCAGCAGCAGCCAGAAAAAATACGAATAAGATTCAGGATGCCCACGAGGCAATCCGTCCGACGGACATAAGCCGCACGCCGATTGAGCTTAAGGAACTGCTTCCGAGGGATTTGTTCCGCCTGTATCAGCTGATCTGGAAACGCTTTGCGGCAAGCCGTATGGCAAGTGCCGTGTATGAGACACAGTCGGTTAAGATCGATGCGGGAGAGTACCGATTTACCGTGGCGGCATCCAAGATGGTGTTTGACGGCTTCATGAGTGTCTATACCGAGGCGGATGAGGAGAAGGAAAAGCCGGAGGCGGCAGTGAAGGATCTGGAGAAGGGCATGCAGCTTAAGCGGAGCGATTTTGACTGCAAGCAGCATTTTACCCAGCCGCCGGCACATTACACGGAAGCATCCCTCGTGAAAGCGCTGGAGGAGCTCGGCATCGGCAGACCGAGCACCTATGCGCCGACGATCGGAATCATCCTTGCGCGGCGATATATTGTGAAGGAGGCAAAGAACCTTTATGTGACGGAGCTCGGCGAGGTAGTAAACCGTATTATGAAGGAATCCTTCAGCAGCATTGTCAACGTGAACTTTACGGCAAATCTGGAAGGACTGCTTGACAAGGTCGAGGAGGGAGTTGTGGACTGGAAGGTCGTGATCCGCAATTTTTATCCTGATCTGGACGAGGCGGTGAATGCTGCCGAACAGGAGCTGGAGAATTATAAAATAGAAGATGAAGTGACGGACGAGGTATGCGAGCAGTGCGGCAGGAACATGGTCATTAAATACGGACCGCACGGCAGATTCCTTGCCTGCCCGGGATTTCCGGAGTGCAGGAACACGAAGCCGTATCTGGAAAAGATCGGTGTCTCCTGCCCGAAGTGCGGTAAGGAGGTCGTTCTTCGCAAAACAAGAAAAGGACGCAAGTACTATGGCTGTGAGAACAATCCGGATTGTGATTTCATGGTGTGGCAGAAGCCGAGCGGGGAGAAATGTCCGGAGTGCGGCTCGATTTTGCTTGAGAAGGGCAATAAGCTTGTCTGTGCGAATGAGAAGTGCGGCTTTGTCAAGACGAAGGAGAAGGAACCTGTTACCTCATAATTGTGCGGAGAGCGCTTTATTTGCTGGCAATTTATGGATTTTTTGAATTTTTTGCGATTTTCTTGCGAACTTTCGGAAATTGTGGTAAATTATAGATAGGCTGTTGCGGCAATAATGCCATGACATCCGGAAACTGCAGAAATGTACGAGAGGAAAAAAACGTGGATAACACGGGCATACCTTTGACAGGTAAGAAGAAACACAGGATTTGAGGGAGTCGGCTATGAGTAGTGTCGCGTTACTGGACAAAACAAGGAAAATCGGGAAATTGCTTCATAATAACAATTCCAGCAAGGTTGTCTTCAACGATATCTGCAAGGTGATGAAGGAAATTCTCCACTCAAATGTACTTGTGATCAGCAGAAAGGGAAAGCTGCTCGGTTACAGCTACAGCAGTCAGGTGGATGTGATTACGGAACTCCTGCGGGAAGAGCTCGGCAGCTTTATCGACGCTTCCTTAAATGAAAGAATGCTGAATGTACTCTCGACGAAGGAAAATGTAAATCTGGCGACACTCGGTTTTGAGAACATCGATACGCAGAAATTTCAGGCGGTCATCACTCCGATTGAGATCGCGGGCGAGCGGCTCGGAACGCTGTTCATATATAAATGTGACAGCCAGTACGGCATCGATGACATTATTTTGTGTGAGTATGGAGCGACCGTCGTCGGACTTGAGATGCTCAGAGCTGTCAACGAGGAGAGCGCGGAGGAGATGCGCAAGCAGGCAGTCGTCAAGTCGGCGATTCACACGTTGTCCCAGTCAGAGCTGGAAGCGATCATGCATATCTTTGATGAACTAAACGGCATGGAAGGAATTTTAGTTGCAAGCAAGATTGCAGACAGAGTGGGAATCACGCGTTCGGTCATTGTGAATGCGCTCAGGAAGTTTGAGAGCGCCGGCGTGATTGAGTCCAGATCATCGGGAATGAAAGGAACTTATATCAAGGTCGTCAACGATGCAATTTACGACGAGCTCGATTATATGAGGCAGGCAGGCGACCGTTAGAGGGGATAAAAGGATTTATCTTACGGATAAGTCCTTTTTGCATTTTTCGCCGAATTGTGTCTTAAGCCGTAAAAAAGCCTTGTGTTTTCAGGAGAAATCTTTATAATGAAATAGGTAGGAGGAGATGCTATGATTCAGTCAAATGTATACAACTACATCAATGTTCTGGATAAGGCGGCGGATGCGGCATGGCTGCGCAACGACGTGATTGCGAACAATATCGCAAACGTGGATACGCCGGACTATAAGAGGAAGGATGTGGCTTTTGAGGGGGAATTGTCGAGAGCGCTCTCCAAAATGCGCTATAAATCGATGGATGAAAAAGTGGACAATCTC
>JAFUZE010000296.1 GCA_017476765.1 Lachnospiraceae bacterium | reverse complement strand
GCCCGACTCTTTATCTCCTCTGCCGCCTCACCGGCAAGCGCCGCCGCCTCTTCCTCCTTTTTACTTTGAAACAACACGGCGAGCAGATGTGCCGCAGGCGGATAACCTGCCAGTCTGCGGTATGCGATTTCCTCCCGGTAAAAGCCCTCATAATCCTGCTCCGCCGCATACCGGATCGCATAATGCTCCGGCTGATAGGTCTGAATGACGACCTCTCCGGGCAGATCGCTGCGCCCCGCCCTTCCTGCCGCCTGTGTCAGGAGCTGGAACGTTCTCTCCGCCGCCCGGTAATCATTTGCCGATAACGATAAGTCCGCCGCTAAAATGCCGACGAGTGTCACCTTCGGGAAATCATGCCCCTTCACAATCATCTGCGTGCCGACCAGAATGTCCGCCTGCTCATCTGCGAAATCGGAGAGAATCTTATCGTAGTCGCCCTTCCTTCTCGTCGTGTCCGCATCCATCCTGAGCACTCTCGCCGTCGGAAACTGCTTATGAAGCAGCTCCTCGATCTGCTGCGTTCCGGCGCGAAAGCCTGTGATATATTTGGAGCCGCACTGCGGACACAGGGTCACGGAGACCGTCTCATAGCCGCAATAGTGGCACAGCAGCCTTCCGTCCCGATGATCCGTCAGGGAAACGTCGCAATGCGGACATTTCACGACATAACCGCAGCTCCTGCAGGAAATAAACCCTGCGTACCCTCTGCGGTTCAAAAACAGCATGCTCTGCTCTCCGCGCAAAAGACGATCCCCCAGCTTTTCCGCAAGGCTCCGGCTGAAAATCGAGCGGTTGCCTTCCTTCAGCTCCTTGCGCAGATCAACGATTTCCACATCCGGCAGACGGCTTTCCCGATAGCGGGTCGTCAGCCGGAACAGATGCACCGTCCCCTGCTGCGCCTCGTAAAAGGATTCCAGAGATGGTGTTGCAGACCCTAACACAAGGGGAGAGTTTGTATCCTTTGCAATCCACTCCGCCACGTTTCTGGCGTGATACTTCGGCATTGCATCGCTCTTATAGCTGCTCTCATGCTCCTCATCCACAATGATGATTCCCAGATTCTGAAACGGCGTAAACAGTGCGCTTCTCGGTCCGATCATAATGCGAACCTCCCCTTTTCTGGCACGCTCCATCTGATCGAACCGCTCTCCTTTGGACAGTCTGGAGTTCATCACACTGACGATATCGCCAAACCGCTCGTAAAAGCGTTTCAGAGTCTGGTAGGTCAGAGCAATTTCGGGTATGAGAACGATTGCTTCCTTTCCCTGCGCAAGCACATGTGCAATCATTTCCATGTAGACCTCGGTCTTGCCGCTTCCCGTCACTCCGTAGAGCAGATATTTTTTTCTTTCACCCCGTTCATAGTCTTTGACAAATGCATCAAAAATACGCCTCTGATTTTCATTTAACTGCTTTGCCGCAAGCTTCGTCTCCGTAAAGGACAACGGATTGCGGTATGTGCTTTCCGTCTCGATTCGGATAATTTCCTTTTTGGCAAGCCCCTGCAGCGTAGCTGCTGACACATGCAGCTTGCCGGTAACGAGCGAGTAAGGAAGCGCATTCCCTGGCATCGAGAGCATTTCCCGGAGCAATCTCGCTTTCGCAGCCTGATGCTTCTCCTCGCACTGTCTGCACAGGGCAAGCGCCACATCCTCCTTCACCTGCAGATACAGCATCCTCTTTTGCACAGGCGAAACCGCACTTTTCACCGGCAGCACGGTTTTCATCGCCGCGATCATCGTCGAGCCATAATTGCGCCGAAGCATCGCCGCAATGCGGATCCATCTCGATTCGATGGACACCGCATCCGGCACCACAGCCTCTATTTCCTTCATGCGGCTCTCGTCAAATTCGGCACGGTCTGTCAGCTCCACGACATAGCCGGTCACGGTCTTATTTCCCCTCCCGAACGGAATCCGGACGAGATCGCCCTCACGGAGCGTATCCCGCATCTCCTCTTTCATTTTATATTGAAATGTCCTGTCTACCTTTTCATGCGAAATATCGACGATGATGTTCGCATATTTTGCCTTATGTCCTGCTTCCAAAGTCTCCTCACGATCTGCACGGCCTTCCTGCGTGCGTCCCCTCACGGAAAATTCTCATCATGCATGCGCTTTTATACTAACAAACGCAATTAACTGCCGTCAAATCTGTTAGAAATGCAGTAATATTGCGTTCGTTAGTCGGCACTATTGGCATTTTTTATCGTTAACCAGTGTAAATAGTCTGCGATGATGACACGCTCATCCATCGGATATTTCTTTCCGGCAATCTCCTGATAATCCTCATGTCCTTTTCCCGCAAGGACAATGACATCCCCCGGCTGACCGTGCGAAATCACATATGCGATCGCATCCTTTCTGTCGCAGATTTCCACATACTTTCCATCTGTCCTTGCAATCCCCGTCTTGATATCGTCGATGATCGCCTGCGGCTCCTCATACCTCGGATTGTCTGACGTGATCACGGTCAGATCAGCCAGTCTGCCGCTCACCTCGCCCATCTCATACCGGCGCAGCTTTGAGCGGTTTCCGCCGCACCCGAACAGACAGACAAGACGCTTTGGCTCATACTCCCGCAGCGTTGTCAGAAGGCTCTCGAGCGCCATCGCATTGTGGGCATAGTCAATCATTAAAGTAAAATCATCGGAAACCTTGATGATCTCGATTCGGCCCTTCACCTTCGCCTGCACAAGCGCCTGCTTAATATCCTCCTCGGACACGTTAAAATGCTCGCAGATGGCAATCGCAGTCAACGCATTGTATACGCTGAACCGTCCCGGAGAATGCAGGGAAATGTCCGTTTCCAATATCCCCTCCGTCTTAAAATCGACTCCCAGATATCCCTTTCCCTGAACAAGCTGCACATCCTTCGCCCGCAGATCCGCTTTCTCCGAAAAGCCATAGGTCATCAGCTCACAGGTATGCCCTTTTAGCACCTCCTGCCAGCGAACGTCATCACAGTTCACAATGCCCTTTCTGCACTGCTGAAACAAAAGTCCCTTACAGCGCATATAGTCGTCAAAATCTTTATGCTCGTTCGGTCCGATATGATCCGGCTCGATATTCGTAAAAATGCCGAGCTCGAACGTAAAGCCCTGCGTCCGGTGAAGCATCAGCCCCTGCGAGGAGACCTCAATCACGACAATTTCACAGCCTGCCTCCTCCATCTGTTGGAAATAGTCCT
>JAFUZE010000028.1 GCA_017476765.1 Lachnospiraceae bacterium | reverse complement strand
CAAAGTCTATTTGTCTATTTATTACTGACAATGTTAACCACGAAATAAATTTAGCTTTCCTTGGGTCATCTATCCTATTCAGTGTATAAACTATACATGCAGCATTTTCTTGCTTATTTCCACTTTCTTCTAATCTAACTGCTAGCTTTCTTAATATGTCATAATCGAAATTCCCTTCTTGCAAAAACAAATAAAAATTATTCCACAATATCATATCAGGAATGCTTTTAGTTTGATGCATTAATTCTACTACATTCTTTCCAAAATCTACTGGATTTTGAACAAAACAATTAACCAGTGCTTCTAAAATGGTTGCTTTCGTCTTACCCTTTAATTCGTTTCCAATTTCCTGTAATAAATCTTTATTCATATAGCCTTTCTCTCCTATCACAATACAATATATAAAATATTCCTTTCCTCCGTTTACAAATAGAGCCAAAGTAGAGCCATTTAACAAAACAAATGCCGGGAACCCGCATAAATACAGGTTTTCGGCATTTCTGTCCGTTATTCAAACTCAATCGTCGCCGGCGGCTTTCCGGTACAATCATACAGCACCCGATTAACTCCTTTGACCTCATTGACGATCCTCGTCGCAACCTTACCGAGAATCTCCCACGGAAGCTGGGCACTCTCGGCGGTCATAAAGTCGCTGGTCGTCACGGCGCGCAGCGCCACGGCATAGTCATAGGTACGTTCATCGCCCATAACCCCGACAGAACGCATATTCGTCAGGGCTGCAAAGTACTGACCGATCTTTTTATCCCATCCGGCATTCGCAATTTCCTCTCGATAGATCGCATCTGCATCCTGCACGATACGCACCTTCTCCGCCGTCACTTCTCCGATGATGCGGATGCCAAGCCCCGGACCCGGAAATGGTTGTCTGAACACCAGATGCTCCGGGATACCGAGCTCCAGTCCCGCCTTTCTTACCTCATCTTTAAAGAGTAGCCGCAGCGGCTCGATAATTTCCTTAAAATCTACACAGTCCGGCAGACCTCCGACGTTGTGATGCGATTTGATGACAGCGCTCTTACCAAGCCCGCTCTCAATCACATCCGGGTAGATCGTGCCCTGCACCAAAAAGTCCACCGCACCGATTTTCTTCGCTTCTTCCTCAAAGACGCGGATAAATTCTTCTCCGATAATCTTACGTTTTCTTTCCGGTTCCTCGACACCCTTCAGCTTTTCATAGAACCGTTCCTGTGCATTGACCCGTATAAAATTGAGCTGGTAGTTGCCGTCCGGTCCAAAGACCTCCTCGACCTCATCCCCCTCGTTTTTACGAAGCAGACCGTGATCGACAAACACACAGGTGAGCTGGTTTCCGACCGCCTTTGAAAGCAGCACTGCTGCCACAGAGGAATCCACACCGCCGGAAAGCGCACACAGCACTTTTCCGTCCCCGACCTTTTCACGGATCTGTCTGATTGTCGTTTCCACAAAGGAATCCATCTTCCAGTCACCGGCGCAGCCGCAGACCTCGAACAAAAAGTTTGCCAGCATTTTCGTTCCTTCCACGGTATGATTGACCTCCGGATGGAACTGAACACAGTATAATCCTTTTTCTACATTCTGTGCTGCTGCCACCGGACACACATCAGTATGCGCCTTAATTTCAAAGCCCGGCGCCGGTTTCGCAATATAATCGGTATGGCTCATCCAGCAGATCGTCTGCTCGCTGACATCATGAAACATCTTCCCGGTCGTATCAACCGTGACCTCGGTTTTACCATACTCTCTGACCGGTGCGGTTGCCACTTCCCCGCCAAGCGTGTACATCATCAGCTGTGCACCGTAGCAGATACCCAGAACCGGAATGCCCAGTTCAAATATTTCTTTCCCGATCTTAGGGGAATCTTCGCCGTAAACACTGTTTGGTCCGCCTGTAAAAATAATTCCTTTCGGATTCAATTCCTTGATTTTTTCCAGCCCGATATTGTAAGGGTGAACCTCACAGTACACATTGCACTCTCTGACTCTGCGGGCAATAAGCTGGTTGTACTGTCCGCCAAAGTCCAGTACGATTACCATTTCCTGACTCATGGGTATCCTCCTGTATAAATTGAATTGTTTTCTGTTCCGTTATGCTTTTTCATTATAAAAGAAGCTCCCCATACTTGTCAAACACCTTGAATCTAATCCGGTTCCTTTAAAAGCATTGCTCCGCCCGAACCATACGATTGTATTCCCGCGCACAAAAACACTCCAAGATACCGGATTTCCGGCACCCTGAAGTGTCTTGTCATTTTTCTGCTTATATCGATCCTATGCTATGCTTTTGTATATATCCTGTTCTATATATACCGTGCACTTATACATGCCATCTTTTTACATGTGCTGATGCAGATATTTTTCTTTCGTGGCAAGTCCGCCTCTGATATGACGTTCGGACTTGTTGATATCAAGTACCTTTCTCGCCTCCTGTGCCAGTGCTTTGTTTACCGTCTCCAGCCTTTCCGTAACATCTTTATGTACCGTGCTCTTGCTGACTCCGAACTGCTTTGCCGTCTGCCTGACTGTCGCATTATTTTCGATGATATACGTGGCAATATTGATGGCACGCTCTTCAATATAATCTTTCAAAGGATTCCCCTCAAAATACGTTTTTTACATTGTATGAGCGCTGCCATGCGGTTATGACACGATCATCCGCTTAAGCCGCATGGTTCCTGTACCAAACGTTACTGCCCACTCTCCGACCGGCAGACCCGATTCGGACACGAAGCACAATTTCGTTTCCGGTTTGAATCGCAGTAAGCCATGTGTATTTGCCCGTAACCACACAGCATCCTCATTCCGCCATCTTCCCCGGTGTGCCGTAAAAGAAAGGGCCACACCTTGAAAGGCATGACCCGTTTATCCTCAAAAATATACTCTTTCATCCGCACCATACATGGTGCCGGCTAAAACCCTTACAGGAAAATGTACTTACATACGAACAGCACGGCAAGCACATACATCAGAGGTGTGATTTTCTTCGCCTTGCCGCATGCAAGATTGATAATGACATAGGAGATGACTCCGATTGCAATACCCTCTGAGATGCTGTACATCAGCGGCATAGCCAGTAAGCAGAGGTAAGCCGGAATCGCCTCCGTCAAATCCGTAAAATCAATATCGACCACAGCCGTAATCATCAAAAAGCCTACGAAAATGAGTGCCGGAGCCGTTGCAAATCCCGGAATTGCGCAGAAAATCGGGGATAAAATAATGGATACGAGAAACAGCAGTCCCGTCACAACAGATGCAAGACCTGTTCTTGCCCCTTCCCCTACACCGGATGAGCTCTCGACAAAGGTCGTCGTCGTGGAGGTTCCTAAAACAGCGCCTGCGCTTGTCGCAATCGCATCTGCCAGCAGCGCCTGCTTAATGCGAGGGAGTTTGCCGTCC
Organism: Lachnospiraceae bacterium; assembly: GCA_017476765.1. Classification (GTDB taxonomy): domain Bacteria; phylum Bacillota; class Clostridia; order Lachnospirales; family Lachnospiraceae; genus JAFUZE01. The sequence continues at coordinate 52,197 of JAFUZE010000028.1, read as the reverse complement.
TTATCGAGCATATTTGCCTTTGTAGCGACACCGATCAGCGTTCCGAGTGTATCAAACATATCGACAAACAGGAACGCAAACATGACAACGATGAAATTCACAACGCTCACACCACTGAAATCTGCCTTAAATACTTGTCCGAATGTCTGACCGATCGCAGAGAAATCTGTCATTCCCCATGCCGGATACAGAGAATAAAATCCTGCCTCGACATCGACCGTGTAAATTCCGGCAGCCTGGCAGATCATGCCTAAGATCCAAGTAGCAATAATGCCGATTAAGATAGAACCCTTCACATTTTTGATGTACAGGATTGTTGTAATAAACAATCCGATCAAAGCTAAGATTGCGCAAATGCCCTTCGTGTGGAATTCACCGGTAAAATCAACGTAAGATACGAGGGTAGATGGATTTGCCACAACAAGGTGTGCACCCTGCAGACCGATAAATGCAATGAACAAACCAATGCCGGCGCCGACACCCTTTTTCAGTGTAAGCGGAATCGCATTAAAGATGGCTTCACGCACATTCGTCAGAGAAAGTACAATGAAAATCAGACCTTCCGCAAAAACAGCGGCAAGTGCGATCTGCCAGCTGTATCCCATTGCACCGCACACGGTAAATGCAAAGTATGCGTTCAGTCCCATGCCGGGAGCAAGCGCAAACGGATAATTGGCGAGCAGCGCCATAATGATCGTACCGATGAATGACGCAAGCGCGGTCGCCATCAAAACGGCGGTCTTGTCCATACCGGCTGCGGATAACATCGTCGGATTCACTGCGAGAATGTAAGCCATTGTCATGAACGTCGTAATACCGCCCAGCACTTCTGTCTTGACATTCGTGTTGTTCTCCTTCAGTTTAAAGAATTTTTCTAACATAACTATCTCCTCTCTTTTATTTTAACAGCGTCTCTACTTACCCTCATAAATAATGACGCTGTCAATATCATATCCTTTGAGTCTTTCTCTTCCCTTTAATCCGGCAAGCTCCATCAGAAATACAATCTTTACGACCTCACCGCCAAGCTCCTCGATCATCTTGATGCTCGCCTCAACCGTTCCTCCTGTCGCAATCAGATCGTCTACCAATACGACCTTCTGTCCCGGCTTTATGGAGTCCCTGTGCATCTCGACCACAGCACTGCCGTACTCAAGCTCATACTCCTGCGAAATCGTCTCCATCGGAAGCTTTCCCTTTTTGCGTACCGGCACAAAGGCTTTGTGAAGCGCATAGGCGATCGGCACACCGAACATGAAGCCCCTCGACTCCGTGCCTACAACGACGTCAAAATCGACCCCTTCCAAAAAGGCCTTCATCGAATCGATGGCAAGCGCCAGTCCGTCCGGATCCTGCAAAACACTTGTGACATCGCGGAAAATAATTCCCGGCTCCGGAAAATCCTTAATACTGCGCACATATTCTTCAATCTTTTTCACACACTGCATCTCCAATCTTTTGTATTCTGATCGGCTGTCCATCCCGATACAAATTCTATTATATTTTTTAATCGAACAAATAGCAAGCAGAACTTGATGAGAAAACGCATTTACACAGGCAGTTATTTCTTCTTTTTTCTCTCTTCCAGTCCCTCCTTAACCTCTTTCCATTCCTCACGCGTCAGCTCCCCCAGCTTTTCCGCCCACTCCGAAGCACTCAGGTCGCGAAGGCGGTTTTTATACTCGTTGAGCGTGGCTGCATACCTTTTTGACATTGCCGACGGGTTACGCCGCAGCATTCTGAGCTTGTCCGCGCTCAGGTGACCCATGAGCTTGTCCTTGATGACAGCCTGCTTCTCACGCAGCTGCTGCAGCTCCTCGATAAACTGCTCCCGCTTTTGCCCGCTGATCTGTTCCGTGAGCTCCAGCTGCTCCCTGACCTGCTCCTTCATCTGTCCGAGCTTCCGGCTGCCCTCGTCGGCAAGGACGGTCTCCACGATTTCCAGCCGCCGCTGCAGACGTTTCAATTCTTCCTTTGCCTCCTCAAGCTTTATGAGAACATCGCGCAGCTCAAAGGCAGTGCGGAAGCTGAGGGCACAGTCCACAGCGAGCACAAGCGTAATCAAAAACGTCATGTAGGTCAAAGCCGCATCCGGTATAAGAAACACGAACCGTTCGACCGGCTTATGAAATCCGTACACCATCCCGACGCTCAGAAAGCCCCATGCGATCGTCGAGCTCAGACAGATATGTCCCTGAAAGTTACACTTCTTTTTGCTGTAATCCCAGTAGCGCACCTTAAACAGAGCTTCCATTACCACACCTGTCACATATTCCAGAATCGTCGCACTAAACGCTCCCACGAGATAGACGAGCACCGGCGAGCCGGAAAACGGCAGGGTCGTAAACAAAACCGTGATCGCTCCGGAGCCGTAAATCGGCAGAAAGGGACCGGTCAAAAAGCCCCGGTTCACCGGCCTTCTCTCCTTGAGCGAGACGTAGGTGCTCTCAAAGCACCACCCGAACAGGCAATAGATATAGAAAAACAGCAGCCACTGTGTGAAACTGTATTGATACATTCTTCATCACTCCGTAAGCAATTCTTTCATTTTCTTCAGTAAGCTCTCCGTCGTCGAGAGCAATGCTTCCTCGTCCCTGCCGGCATATCCGGTCGGATACAGCTTGAAGCTGAAGGTCGGTGCTCCTTTCGCACCAAAGGAAAGATTGCCTGCAAACGCATTGAGCAGCACCGGGATACTTTCCACCTTGATCGGTGCCGTTTCGAGAAGCTGCAGCGTAATCCGGTCCTTCCTGCCCTTGATCTCCTCCACATACAGGCTGTGCGCAAGCACGCGGATCATCGAAATGCGAAGCAGGTTTGTGACCGACTTCGGAATCTGACCGAACCGGTCCTTCAGCTCGCCCTGCATCTCCTCGCACTCCTCCTCGTTTTCCAGACTGGCAATGCGCTTGTAGATATCTAGCTTCTGATACTCATTCAAAATATATTCCGGAGGGATAAAGGCATCTGCGTCCATGTCAATCAGCGTATTAAAATCCGTTTCCGGCTCATATCCTTTCAGCGTCCGCACCGCATCGTTTAACATCTTACAGTACAGATCGTAGCCGACAGCCTCCATATGTCCGTGCTGCCTTGCCCCGAGCAGATTGCCGGCGCCGCGAATCTCCAGATCCCGCATGGCAATCTTAAAACCGCTGCCTAAGTCCGTAAACTCCTTAATTGCGGCAAGTCTCTTTTCCGCGACCTCCTTTAACATCTTATCCCGTTTATACATCAGAAATGCGTAGGCGCTCCGGTTTGACCGCCCGACACGTCCCCGGAGCTGATAGAGCTGCGATAAGCCCATGTTGTCCGAATCGTGGATAATCATCGTGTTGACGTTCGCGATATCCATCCCGGTCTCAATGATCGTCGTGGACACGAGCACATCAATCTCACCGTTCACAAAGTCGTACATGATGCGCTCCAGCTCACTCTCCTTCATCTGCCCGTGGGCAAAGGATACCGTCGCCTGCGGCACAAGCACCTGCAGCCGCATCGCTATTTCATCGATATTATTTACGCGGTTGTAGACGTAGTAGACCTGCCCGTCCCTCGCAAGCTCCCTGACAATCGCTTCGCGCACCATCTCCTCATTGTACTCCATCACATAGGTCTGAATCGGCATACGGTCGTTTGGCGCTTCCTCAAGCACTGACATATCACGGATTCCGACAAGGCTCATGTGAAGCGTCCGCGGAATCGGCGTCGCCGTCAAAGTCAGCACATCCACATCCTGCTTCATCTGTTTGATCTTCTCCTTGTGCGTCACGCCGAAGCGCTGCTCCTCGTCCACGACAAGAAGTCCCAAATCCTTAAATACGACATCCTTGGAGAGAAGCCGGTGTGTCCCGATGACAATATCCACGCTGCCCTTTGCAAGCTCCTGCACGGTCTTTTTCTGCTGCGCACTCGTGCGGAATCTCGACAGCAGCTCTACCCTTACGGGATAGTTTTTCATTCTCTGACAAAAGGTATCATAAATCTGCTGTGCCAAAATCGTCGTCGGCACGAGATAGGCGACCTGCTTGCCGTCCTGCACTGCCTTGAACGCAGCACGAATCGCGATCTCGGTCTTGCCGAAGCCGACATCTCCGCAGATCAGGCGGTCCATAATCTTATCGCTCTCCATATCCGCCTTCGTCGCCTCGATGGCGAGCAGCTGATCCTCCGTCTCCTCGTAAGGGAACAGCTCCTCGAACTCCTTCTGCCAGAGAGTGTCCTTCTCAAACTCATGTCCTTTCTTCTGCGACCTTGCCGCATAGAGCTCGACAAGCTCCTTTGCGACCTCCATCGCAGCACCCCGGACCCGGGTCTTCGTCTTCTCCCAGTCTTTCGAGCCCAGCTTGTTCAGCTTTGGCTTTCTGGCATCTGCGGACGCATATTTGGCAATGACATCAAAGCCTGTGGCGAGCACATAGAGATTGCCGCCGTCCCGGTACTCGATCTTCATATAATCCTTAACGACCTTGTCAACCTCCACCTTCTCAATGCCCTTGTAGATGCCAAGTCCGTGGCTCTCGTGCACGACGTAATCCCCGACCTTCAAATCGGAAAAGTCCTGAATCTTACGCCCCTCATATTGCTTTCTCTTTTTTTTCTTTGCCTTTCGGCTTCCGAAAATGTCGCTCTCCGAGATCATCGCCGTCTTGATCAGCGGATACTCAAAGCCTCCGGACAAATTCCCGTAGGCAGTCATAATTTCCCCGGGCTTTATTACGCGCTCAAAATCATCGCTGTAAAAGGCAGCAAAGCCCTCGTCAAACAAATCTCCCGCAAGACGCTTCGCCCTCGTTCTCGAAGCACACAGAAGCAGGATCGCATACTTGTTCTTTTTGTATTTGCCAAGATCCTTTTTGAGCTCCTCGAAGCTATTGTTGTAGGAGCTGATTGCCCGGACATGCATATGAAAGGTGTTATCTGCCCCCCGCATCGGCATTCTGGTATCGAGGGTGGATAAGGCTGCAAGCGCATAGTGTCCAAGCGTGGCATAGACCTCCTCCCTTCTGATCAGAACATCCGCCTGTCCGGCAAGAGCAAGCCCCTTCTCCATCCGGTGGGACATACTCTCCCCAAATTCCAGCTCCACGACTTCCGCCCGCTCCTCGATGCGTTGCGGCTCATCCAGAAGAAAAAGGGTATCCCTCACATCAAACAGCTCTGCAAAGCTGACTAAATCATCATAAAAATAACGGATATAGCTCTCGAGATTCGCCGTTGCGCCAAACTCGGTCATCTGCTCCCTCAGCATCTCAAACTGCTCTCTGATGCGTGCAGCCTCCTCCGTGTGAAAGGATGCACGGAGGGCATCGGAAACCTTTTTTGTGTCCTCCTCAATCCTTTTCAGTCCCTGCTCCTGTTCCTTTTTAGAGAGTACAAACTCCGTTGCCGGGAAGATGAGGCAGTCGTCCAATTCTTCGATCGAGCGCTGGCTGAGCACGTCAAAGCTGCGGACCGATTCCAGCTCGTCGCCCCACAGCTCAATGCGGTACGGATTTTCCTGCGTCACATCAAAAATATCCACAATTCCGCCCCGGATGCTGAACTGTCCCCCGCGTTCCACCTGCGGGCACTTTTCATAACCGATTTTTACCAGCTTTGCGGCAAGCGCCGCCTCATCGACCGTGACCGTATTGTCCAGAAAGATCTGGTTCTCGTCATAGACAGACAGCGGAATACACGGCGACATGAGTGCATCGAACGTCGTCACGATCGTCAGGGACTCTCCCTCCAGAATCCTCCGGTATGCGGCAAGCCGTTCTCTCGTCAGCTCGCTTCCGTGAATATCCGCCTGAAAGAAGATCATATCCTTTGCTGCAAGCAAAATGACATCCTTATCATACAGCAGATAATCCTCATACAGCTCCTTCGCTTTGATCGCATCATAGGTGACAAGAATCTTATGGCGGAAGCCCTCGCCGAGCCCGTACGCCATATGAAGCTTCTGTGCGGCAATACACCCGCCGATCGCCACTGTTTTTCCTTTTTTTAATAATTCCTTCGCCTGCGAGAATTCCGAGAGCTCCCGCAGACTGTGCATAAATGTTTCCACTGCTCCTCCTGTTTCATACCCTGTCGTTGCCACGCACTATTCTGCCATATGATGTCACTTTTTTGTTACGATTCACGGCTCACTGCGCAGTGAAGCCCAGGTACGGTACAATTGCCGGCATTTTTTAATTATATTGATTCATCGCTTTTTCTATTCCATCTGACAAAATGACATCCACCGCATCCGCGGCACGCTTTAGCGCATCCTCCATCACCGGCTTTTCCTCCTTGCCGAAGTGTCCGAGCACATAGTCAGCCAAGTCGTAATCCTTTGGTTTCTCGCCCACACCGATCTTGATGCGCAGAAAGCTGTCGTGCCCTAAATGGGCTATGATGTTCTTGATTCCGTTGTGCCCCCCGGCGCTGCCCTTTTTGCGCAGCCTGATCCGCCCCGGCTCGAGACTGATATCATCGTAGAGCACAATCAGCTCGCTTTTCTCATCAATCTTATAATAGTCTACCAGTGACCGGACGCTCTCCCCGCTCAGGTTCATAAAGGTCACCGGCTTTGCCAGTATCACCTTCTGTCCTCCTATGTAGCCCCTCCCGATCAGTGCCTTATGTTTGCTCTCGATCACATCGATCTGATGCTTTCGTGCAAGCTCGTCGATTGCCATAAAACCGATGTTATGCCTTGTGCCGATATATTCCCTCTTTGGATTGCCCAGTCCTACGATTATCATCATTGCCGTGTGTCTCTTTTCCTTTCTGCTTATTTCTTCTTCTCTCTTTCTTATATTCCTATTTTCTTTTCTATTTTGCCTTTTATCATTTCACTTTCTTATTTTACTTCTCTGCCGTAAGCCAACATATGTATTATATCCAATTCTCTCCAATTCCGCAATTGCCTTGCCTCTGTTTTGTACACCAAAAAGGACGCACATCTCTGTACGTCCTCTCTTAAAACTCAACCTACCCCCATAGTTTTGAGCTTCTCCCAAGAGCTGCCACAAAACCGCAGAACCGAAATGCGTAAGACGGCTGCGTCCTTTTGTGACAATCTCCCAAGACTCCTTTGCCCGATAGGAAAATTACTTCCACACCGTGCGTCAGACGAGTGCCCCCTCGCCCTCCTCGAAATCAGGCTGTTTTAACACTTCTTCATAGGCATCCAGAATCGTCTTCTGGATCATGTCGCGCGTCCCGGAATTGATCGGATGCGCAATGTCGCGGAATTCGCCGTCCGCTGCTTTTTTGCTCGGCATAGCGATAAATAACCCCTTATCGCCCTCAATCACTTTAATATCATGTACTACAAACACATCGTCGAGCGTGATGGAAACAACCGCTTTCATCTTGCCTTCCTTTGTAATTTTGCGTACGCGCACATCTGTAATCTGCATATGAATTTCCCCCAGTCATACCTGCCCGATCTTAATACCGGAATTACTAAATCACATACCTCTCATTTTTCTCGATCACAATTTCCACTTTGCCCTCTCCCTTATGGTAAGAATTTGCGCGAATCGTATCCCTGCTCTCCACGATGCAGTTCTCGATATACGTATTGTCACCGATATATACGTCATTCAGAATTATGGAATTTTTAATCGTGCAGTTGTTTCCGATAAAAGCCTTCTTAAAGATAATCGAATTCTCGACCACACCGTTGACGATCGTTCCGCTCGCAATCAGGCTGTTTTTCACCCGTGCCCCCACATTGTATTTTGCAGGCGGCAGATCATCCTCCTTCGAATAAATATCCGGATACTGCCTGAAGAAATAATCCCTCACCTCCGGCTTTAAGAAGTCCATATTGGTTCTGAAATAATCCTCCACCGTAGCAATGTTGCTCCAGTAATCCTTGATCTTATAGCCGAAGATCCGTTTGAAATTCTTGTAACGGATCAGGACATCCTTGACGAAATCGTACAGCCCTTCTTCCGCACATTTTTCCAAAAGCTCAATGAGCTGCCGTCTTCTGACTACATAAATACCGCAGGAAACCGTGTTGGATTTCGCCACGATCGGCTTCTCCTCGAACTCCTCGATGCGGCACTCCTCGTTCATTTTGATTGTGCCGTAGCGGTCTAAATTCGTTCCCTCCGGCATGTCCTTGCACACAACGGTAATATCTGCCTTCTTTGCGATATGGTATTCCAGCACCCTGTTAAAATCCATCTTATATACGCAGTCACCCGAAGCGATTACCACATACGGCTCATGGCTTTCCTTTAAGAACGAAATGTTCTGATAGAGCGCATCTGCGGTTCCGCGGTACCAGTAGCTGTTGTCACTGGTCACTGCCGGTGTGAAAACAAACAGGCCTCCCTGTTTTCTGCCAAAGTCCCACCACTTTGAGGAACTCAAATGTGTATTCAGGCTGCTCGCATTGTACTGCGTGCAGACACCCACCTTCTGAATATGGGAGTTGGACATATTGCTCAGTGCAAAATCGATGCTCCGATAGCTGCCTGCGATCGGCATTGCTGCAATGGCGCGTTTCTGGGACAGCTCCTGCATCCGGTGGTTATTTCCACCTGCCAAAATGATTCCTATTGCTCTCATGCTTCATCACCTGCCTTCATTAAAGTTCTGCCACTAGGAAGGTAATGATCCGGATAATCCTCCTCCTGTGTCTCTCCAAAGATGACTGTATTTTTACCGACAGAAACGTTTGCCGGTACATAAGATCTCTCTCCTACCGTTACCAGTCCGTTGTTGTAAATATGCGGATCGGTCTCATTCTCTCGTTCTTCACCTACACCCAGCTTTACGCTGTCTCCGATTCTGACATTCTCAGCGATAATTCCCTTATAAATTTCACCGTATTTTCCGATTACCGTGTCATTCATAATAATCGAATCTCTGACGACGGTTCCCTCGCCGATCGTCACACCGCATCCGATGACGGAATTGTACACCCTTCCGTAGATTTCGGAGCCCTCACCGATGATGCTCTTCTCTACCTCTGCGGATTCTGCGATATACTGCGGAGGAAGTCTGTCATTCTTGGTATAAATCTTCCAGTACTCCTCATACAAATTGAACTCCGGAACCAGATCGATCAGTTCCATGTTCGCCTCCCAGTAGGAATGCAGTGTTCCCACATCCTTCCAGTAGCCGTTGTATTCATACGCAAAAATCGGCGAACCGTTCGAGTGGCAGTACGGAATCACATGCTTGCCGAAGTCAAGCGCAGGCTGGTTCGCATTGGCGATCAGCGCTTCCTTCAAGGTCTTCCAGTTAAAAATATAAATTCCCATCGAAGCGAGGTTGCTTCTCGGATTTTCCGGTTTCTCCTCAAACTCCGTAATCTGCCTGTTCTCATCGGTAATCAAGATTCCGAAGCGCTTCGCCTCCTCGATCGGTACCGGCATCGCAGCAAGCGTGACCTCTGCTCCCTTCGACTTATGATAATCCAGCATAACCTCGTAATCCATCTTATAAATATGGTCGCCGGATAAAATGAGCACATACTCCGGATTAAAGCTGTCCATATAATCGATATTCTGATAAATTGCGTTCGCCGTTCCTGTGTACCATTCACTGCTTGTACTCTTCTCATACGGCGGTAATACCGTCACGCCTCCGATGTTGCGGTCCAGATCCCACGGAATACCGATTCCGATATGCGTATTCAGACGGAGCGGCTGATATTGTGTCAAAACACCTACTGTATCAACTGCGGAATTGATGCAGTTGCTGAGCGGAAAATCAATAATCCGGTACTTCCCGCCGAAAGCGACTGCAGGTTTTGCAACCTTTTTCGTCAATACACCAAGTCTGCTGCCCTGACCGCCTGCTAGCAGCATGGCAATCATTTCTTTTTTAATCATGTCATCACCTCTCACTTGTGTAGTTATGTAGCTTTGTAAAAAGTCCCTGCTTTTACAGTCATTAAATCGTCACTGATCAATGTAGCTTGATTATAGCACAAACTTTCCGCAAAGTGAATAATATTTACATAGATTTTTCATGTATTTTCCAAAAAATGTGTGTATATTTACCAATTTTGACAGACTTTTGGCGTTTTTTTAGTCAATTTGCATACCCCTTTTCCTTTTTGCCCTTCCTTCCATTGTCGTTTTGTCACAATTCCGGACTTGTCCCCTTCTCTGCGGATGCAGTTCCCGATCACGGAGCGAGCAGCGATAAACGGCGCACACCGTCCCGTTTTTTAAGAAAAGTTGGATTTTTTCCCGTAACTGGGATATACTAATAAGAAAAAAGTTTGTTTTGGGAGAGTATCATGTACACAGTTGATTTTGAAAAACCAATCCACGTCTATTTCATCGGAATCGGCGGCATCAGCATGAGCGGTCTTGCCGAAATTCTGGCAAAACGGAATTTTACCGTCAGCGGTTCGGATGCCAGGCGCTCCGCCCTGACCGATTCTCTGAGCGAACGTGGTATACATGTAGTGTATGGACAACGCAGTGAAAATATTACAGACGACATCAATTTAGTTGTCTATACCGCTGCAATCAAGGAGGATAACCCGGAGCTTGTGGCCGCAAAGGCTCTGCACATTCCGACGATGACGCGCGCCGAGCTGCTCGGACAGATCATGAAAAATTACGGCATGCCCGTCGCCGTTGCCGGCACACATGGCAAGACGACGACGACCTCTATGATCTCGGAGATTCTGATGCACGCACAGTTAGACCCGACAGTCTCCGTCGGAGGCATGCTAAAGACGATCGGCGGCAACATCCGCATCGGCGGTTCGCAGTACTTCGTCACGGAGGCGTGCGAATACACAAACAGCTTTTTAAGCTTCTTTCCGAAGATCGGCATCATCTTAAATGTCGAGGAGGATCACATGGATTTCTTCAAGGATATCGAGGATATTCTGCATTCCTTCCACGAATTTGCCGCTCTGCTGCCAGAGGACGGTACGCTGATCATAAACGGCGATATCCCTCAGATCGACAAAATAACCGAGGGGCTGAAGTGCCGCGTTGTGACCTTTGGCGCAAGGGATACCTACGATTATTATCCGTCCGGCATTACCTACGATGAACTGGCAAGACCGACCTACACACTCCATTCCAAAGGAAGCAGCGAAACGATCACGCTTGGCGTGACAGGAGAGCACAATGTATACAATTCCCTTGCCGCCGTCGCCCTTTCCGATCTTCTTGGCGCAGAGCGCTCTGTCGTCAGGGAAGCGCTGTCGGACTTTCGGGGAACAGACAGACGGTTCGAGTATAAGGGAAGCATCGGCGGCGTGACCATTCTCGACGACTATGCGCACCATCCGACAGAGATCAGTGCGACCCTGAAGGCGGCGGCAAACTATCCTCATGAGCGTCTGATCTGCGTCTTCCAGCCGCATACATACACGAGAACAAAGACCTTCCTCGATGAATTTGCCACGGCGCTCTCGCTGGCAGACATCGTTGTGCTGGCGGAAATCTACCCGGCACGGGAAACGGATACGCTCGGCATCAGTTCGAGAAACCTGCAGGAAAAAATCACTGCACTCGGCAAGCCATGCTACTATTTTCCGAGCTTTGATGAGATTGAAAATTTTTTACTTGAAAAATGTGAAAAAAAAGATTTGTTGATAACTATGGGGGCCGGAGATGTCGTAAAAATCGGGGAAAAGCTGCTCGGGCAGTAAGTTATCCACCATTTCCACAAAAAAAGAGGTGTCGGCACCTCTTTTTTTGTGTGGACAGCACGGTTAACATAATATTACTTTTGTCAGGAATCGATCGCACAATTAAAAATGGATTCTGTAAAAAAGGATTTCGCGCAGTATGAACAGGCATATCTTTTGTTATGTCAACTTCTTTTCCACATTTTCCACAAGAGAACAAAACCGGAAATTCACAATAAGAGCGGGCTGATGTGGATGCCCTTTCATTTGATTTTTTCCGGGAGTATGGTATAATCTTTCTTGCTTTGAAGATTTGTGGAAACTAAGGAAAGATTTGCGGAAGCTAGGTGAAATATATATGGGACGTCTGAACCTTTACAGTGACAGCAGTCATGACGCTACTGTCATACCCAATCGTTTTTTTGACGAGTATATGAAGGACGCGAACGATGCACAGCTGAAGGTGTACTTATATTTGCTTCGCATGATGAGCGCCAATCTCTCGACGAGCATCTCGGACATTGCCGATCAGTTCAACCATACGGAGAAGGATGTCATACGAGCGCTCAAGTATTGGGAAAAGGTACGTTTATTACAGCTGGATTATGATGAACAAAAAAATATTATCGGCATACATATGCAGGATTTAAACAAGCCTGCCGGAGCACAGATCGTGCCGCTTCAGCCTAAGCGTGTCCCGGTCAAGCCGGTCTATACCGCAGAGCAGCTCGAGCAGTTTTCCTCCAATGAGGAATTTGCCCAGATTCGTTTTATCGCGGAGACCTACCTCGGCAAGCTTTTGTCAGAAAGTGAGCTCAAATCGCTTCTGTTTATTTATCATGACGTAAAGCTTTCGCCGGAGCTGATGGACTATCTGCTCGAGTATTGTGTCGGCAAAGGCAAAAAGGACATGAAATATATGGAAAAGGTCGCGATGAACTGGGCAGAGAGCGGCATCCGCACACCTCGTCAGGCAAAGCTGCACGCAGGCAAGTACGACAAGGCGGTCTATGCGGTGCTGAAGTCGCTTGGACGGACAAGCGCGCCGACCGATACGGAGACGGCATTTATCCACAAGTGGCTGCGGGAATACGGCTTCTCACAGGATATTATCTCCTACGCATGCGAAAAGACCGTGCTCGCCACCGACTCCCACCGCATCGAATATGCGGACGGCATTTTATCCCGCTGGGCGGCGGAGGGCTTACGTACAAAAGAACAGATTCGGGCAAGCGAGCAGAGATACAAGCAGGACAAGCAGGAAAAACGGACTCCTGTCAGGCAGTCCGCACCGGCGGGCAACCGTTTTAATGAGTTCAAGCAGAATTCCTACGATTTTGACAGCTTGGAGCAGGAAATTCTGAGCAATTAGCATACCGGCAGACTTCTGTTTGGTGCGCTGTTTTCCGGGATTCCGGGGCAAGGAGGTTTTTGTGGCACTTTCCAATGCACAGTATGATGCGATTATGCGCCGTTATGAGCGCACACAATTTCACAACCGTCAGCTTCACTTGGAGCGTCTTGAGACGGTATACAAACGCATTCCGGAATTTCAGGAGATAGAGGCTTCTATCTCCTCTCTTTGCGTTGCGCAGGGCAAGAAGCTTCTGCTCGGCGATACCGATGCGCTAAGCGAGATGAAGGTTCGGCTCCATGCGCTCTCCGATCAGAAAAAAAAGCTTTTGACCGAAAACGGATTTGCCGAGGATTACCTCGATCCGATCTACGACTGCCCGCTTTGTCAGGACACCGGCTACCGGGGCAATGTAAAGTGCCAATGCTTCGAGCAGCGGATCATCGATTTTCTGTACAGGCAGTCGAATCTCTCCGACATGCTTGAGAAGGAAAACTTTTCGACGCTGTCGTATGAGTATTATGAGGGGGCGGATTTAGACAGATTTCGTCGTGCGACGGAATTTTCCAAAAAATTCGTACAAGATTTTAAGTTGGACTACCAAAATATATTTTTTTATGGTACAGTAGGTACGGGAAATTCATTTCTTTCTAATTGTATTGCTATAGAATTGCTGGATCTCGGGCACTCTGTCATCTATTTCAGTGCCGGCGCACTCTTTGATTTGTTGGCAAAGGCTACCTTTGACGCAAGGTCGAAGGACGAGCTGACCGGTCTTAGCGGGGATCTGGCAGGGTGTGAGCTGCTCATTATCGACGATCTGGGAACGGAGCTGACGAACGCCTTCGTCGCATCGAGTCTTTTCTCGATTCTGAATGAAAGACATCTGGCAAGGCGCGCAACGATCATTTCCACCAATCTTTCTCTGGAAGAGCTGAGAGATCGGTACTCGGATCGCATCTTCTCTCGTATCAGCAGCAACTTCAAGCTATTTAAATTATCCGGTAAGGATATACGCATGTTCAAAAAAAGAATTGCACACAGAAAGTGAGGACAATTTTCATGGGAAGACGTGAAGACATGAGAAACTTGGAAACCATCCCGGTAGGTGCTCTGGGAATCATTCCTCTCAAGGGCTGCCAGTCCTTAGGCGATAAGGTCAATCAGTATCTGGTTGACTGGAGAACCGAGCGGGAGAGCACACATAAGGACAGTCTCGCATTCTCCGGTTACCAGAGAGATTCCTATATTTTGCAGACAAAGGTTCCGCGCTTCGGCTCCGGCGAGGCAAAGGGCGAGATTTTGGAATCCGTCCGAGGACACGACTTATATTTTCTTGTAGATGTCTGCAACTACTCGCTCACCTATTCTCTGAGCGGATATGAAAACCACATGTCACCGGATGACCATTATCAGGATTTGAAACGTCTGATCGCTGCAGTCGGCGGTAAAGCACGCCGTATCACGGTCATCATGCCTTTCCTATATGAAAGCAGACAGCACAAGAGAAGCTCCCGTGAGTCTCTCGACTGTGCGATCGCCCTTCAGGAGCTGGTGCGCATGGGCGTGGATAACATTATCACATTTGATGCGCACGACCCACGTGTCCAGAATGCAATTCCTCTGCACGGATTCGAGACGGTGCAGCCGGCTTATCAGTTCATCAAAGGGCTTCTCGCAAACGTAAAGGATCTGCAGATCGACTCCGACCACATGATGATTATCAGTCCGGATGAGGGCGGCATGGCAAGAGCGATCTACACCGCCAATGTGCTCGGGTTGGATATGGGTATGTTCTACAAACGCCGCGACTATACGCGCATCGTGAACGGCCGCAATCCGATCGTTGCACACGAATTCCTCGGAACGAGCGTCGAGGGCAAGGATATGATTATCATCGATGATATGATTTCCTCCGGTGAGAGCATGCTTGAGGTCGCATACGAGTTAAAGAAGAGAAAAGCACGCCGTATCTTCGCTTTCGCAACCTTCGGGCTGTTTACAAACGGACTGGAGAAATTTGACAAGGCTTACGAGGACGGCTACATCGATAAGGTACTTACCACCAACCTCGTTTATCAGACACCGGAGCTTTTAGAGCGTCCGTATTACATAGGCTGCGACCTGAGCAAATATATCGCTTACATTATCGATACGTTAAATCACGATACGTCCATCAGCGACCTGCTCAATCCAAGCGACCGAATCCAGAACCTTGTGAATCGCTACAAATCCGGCGATATGTAAGGATTACAAACAGACACGAAAATGACCACCGACATCAGCCGGTGGTCATCTTTATGTTTTATGCCTCACTGTTTGAAAGCGGGTGCATTTATTTTCCTTCCTTCACACATTCCCGATACAGAAAGGTCAGAAATTCATCCTCTGGAAGCGGCTTTGAGAAATAGTAGCCTTGAATATAGTTGATTCCGAGCTCCTCCATCGTGCGGAACTGCTTCTCCGTCTCAATTCCCTCCGAGACAATCTCCAGATTCATACCGTGAATCATATGCATCGCCGCATCCATAACGTACTTTGCCTTGCCATTCTCGAAATAGGCGTTCGTCATATCCTTGTCAAATTTGACAATATCGACAGGCATGTCCACAATATAATTCAGGTTGGACTGACCGGTTCCGAAATCGTCTAGGGAGAATTTCACGCCATAGTTCATCAGACATTTCATGTTGTCAAGCAGCGTCTTTTTGGCACTTAACGAAGCCGACTCCGTAATCTCCAGATTGATCAGTCTCGGCGGAATGTTGTACTGCTCCATAATCTTAATATAATCCTCCGCCAGATAAGTATAGGCACACTGCACAACGGACAGATTGACCTCGATATAATGTATGCCGTACTGCTCCGGTTTCTTTTTCTGGATAAACTGACAGACCTTTTCAAACACGATCTCACCGAGCTTGATGATCATGCCGTTTTTCTCCGCTACACTGATAAAGACACCCGGCGAGACGAGCGCTCCCTTTTCATCCTTCATACGCACCAAAGCCTCCGCAGAGGTAAAGCGGTGCTCCTGTGTGGAATAAATCGGCTGGTAATACACCTCGATCCGGTTTTGCTCGATCGCCTCAAGAATCAGCTTTTCCGTCTCGCGTTCCTGATACATCTTCTCGACCATCTGCTTATCCACAGCAACCAGATCGCTCTCCACATAATCGCGGCGGTTATCCCGGCTGATCTCCCTGACGTACTTCATCAGCGGGAGTACATCCTTTGCCGAACGCGCCATACGGATATCCGGCAGGAAGATCCGAAACGGGTGAAGAACAATCGCATCGTCCTTGCCCCATCCGCTCTCGAACCGGCTTTGCAGCATTTCTACGCTGCCGACGGCCTTCTTGATGTCATCAAAGATCAAGACCATTTCATCCTCGCTGTATTTAAAAAGCAGCGCATCTTCAATCTCCGAGAGATAGTGAATGACATCGACACTGATTTCATCCTCCGTCTCCCCGAGATTGCTCTTATCGAGAGAATAGTCAAAAAACAGTGACAGCACTGCATATCTGCGCTCTTTTCCGTAAATCTGCTTCAGGTAATCCTGCAGCGCACTCTGATTGAACAGCCCGGATTTTCTGTCCAGATTCGTCTCCGGGTTTTCCAGACGAATGTACAAAATCATAATGCCGATTGCACCGGCAAAACCGACAACGAGCAGCTGGCGGTTAAAAAACTGAATCAGTGCTGCAATAATCCAGATGATCATCCAGCTCTGCACCGCACTCCGCCTGTTTGCATTCAGCTTCTTTTTCTGGCTGACCGTAAAAAAGAGCGTCAGCTGAATCAAAATCAGAACCACGACATACGTCGCACTCGTACTTGGACCGTATGTGTAGACCTCAAGCCCGTCCTCCTCGACATAATAGTAGATCGGGAGAGCGTAAATCAGTGCCGCCCCGATCACAACCGCAGCCAGACAGTTTCTGATCGTCTTTTTATATCCTGCTTTTTTATCAAAGATATCGATACAGACATACATCAGACCGCCGAATGCAACGATCTCCAGCGAGACCAGATAGGTCTTACACACAAACAGGACAAACCATTCGGGCAGTATTTGTGCGTAGTTCAATGCTACAATGGAAAGGATATCCAAAGTAATGCATACGGTGGCCGCACAGAACACCCACCCAAAGGCTTTCTCGGTATTCAGCTGTATTTTCTTCTGCTGCCGGTAAAAAAGAAAGAGTACGCACAAAAGTACAAACCCGCAGCTTTGTGTCCAAATATTCATCCGATCACCCGGTTACTTTTTCAAAATGTTTCTTCTTTTATTTATCTTCCAGAATTGATGTACAGTGCGGGCATCTCGTTGCCTCAATGTCAATCTCGCTCTTGCAGTATGTACACTTTTTGATCTTCGGCACCTCTTCCACTTCCTCTTTCTTCTTCGGAACGAGTGAGCTTGCCTTGTTCATCAGCTTGATAATGACAAAAATAACAAGCGCCATAATAAAGAAGTTGATGACTGCCGAAATAAACATACCGTAATTTAACGTGGCATCGCCCGTCAGCTTGAGGCTGTACTGATCAAAGTTCATACCTCCGAGACAGCCCAGAAGCGGGTTGATGATATCATCTACCAGTGAAGATACGATGCTCGTAAAAGCACCGCCGATGATAATACCGACCGCCATGTCCATAACATTGCCACGGCTGATAAACTCTTTAAATTCACTAAAAAATTTCTTCATTTAAATCCTCCTATGTTCTCAAAGACACAATTCATGTCTTTTAAAATGAATGTTTTGCGCATCTTTATCTATCATACCACAGTCCCCATGCATTGTTCCACTCTTTTTTTGAAAAAGCGAAAAAAGATTGACTTTTTCGTACGTCGTGCTATACTAACGTCTGACGGTCAGTTCGAGACCTTCCTGACCGATCCGCATGCGAGATGCAAAAGCGGAGAAAAAACAAAACTAAAGGAGAACAGCATATGAAAAAAACACTTTTTATCACTCAGGCAGCGCTCATCGCTGCTCTTTATGTCGTACTGACCTATGTCGCCAACCTGCTTGGTCTGGCAAACGGCGCCATTCAAGTCCGTTTTTCCGAAGCACTGACAATCCTTCCGTACTTTACGCCGGCGGCAATCCCCGGTCTGTTCATCGGGTGTATGCTCAGCAATTTTCTGACCGGCTGTGCTCTCTGGGATATCGTATTCGGAAGTCTTGCGACACTGCTCGGCGCGCTCGGAACTTATGCACTTCGCAAATTCAAGTGGCTCACACCGCTTCCGCCCATCGCCGCCAATACGCTCATTGTCCCGTTTGTACTTTCCTATGTGTACGGCGTGCCCGACAGCATTCCTTATCTGATGCTGACCGTCGGCATCGGGGAAGTGATTTCCTGCTATGTACTCGGCATGCTCCTGCTGTTTGTCCTCGGCAAATACCGCAGCAGAATTTTTGACATCGGAAAACAAAACGCATAACTGCTTACATCAGATTTTCCGGATTGAGACACTTTAGCTCCTCCGCAACGAATCTGCCGTCCTTGCGAATCAGGCGGTCATCAAAGTAAATTTCGCCGCCGCCGTATTCCGGCCGCTGAATCAGCACGAGATCCCAGTGAATGACCGATTCGTTGCCGTTCGGGGCTTCCTCATAGCAGTTTCCCGGTGTAAAGTGAATCGAACCGCAGATTTTCTCATCAAAAAGAATATCCTTCATCGGCCGGAGCACATATGGGTTGACACCGATTGCAAATTCTCCCACATAGCGCGCTCCTTCATCCGAGTCGAGCAGCTTATTGATGCGCTCGGTATCGTTCGCCGTCGCTTTGACGATTTTCCCGTTCTCAAAGGTCAGGGTAACGTTCTCATAGGTAAAGCCCTGATAAATACTTGGCGTATTGTAACGGATTGTCCCGTTTACCGAGTCTCTGACCGGTGCCGTGAACACCTCCCCGTCCGGAATGTTCATCTCACCCGCACACGGAATGGCGGGAATGTCCTTGATGGAAAAGCGCAAATCCGTTCCCTCCGCCGTAATGCGCACCCTGTCCGTCTCATTCATCAGCTTTACAAGGGCTTCCATCGCCTTCGCCATCTTCCCGTAATCCAGGTTGCACACATCGAAATAGAAGTCCTCGAACGCCTCCAGACTGGCAGACGCAAGCTGTGCCATCGATTCGTTCGGATAACGCAGAACGACCCATCTTGTCTTAGGCACGCGGATTTTGTGATGCACGGGATCCATATACAGCTTGTTATACAGCTTCCTGTTCTCCTCCGGCACATCGGACAGCTCTGCCGTATTGCCGCCGCCGCGGATACCGATATAGCAGTCCATCCGGCTCATTTCCTCGCTGTCGAGCTCTGCCATGAGCGTCAGCTGCTCCTCACTGCAATGAAGCAGAAGCTCACGCTGCACCTGCGGATCGGTAAAGTGCACAAACGGGATTCCGCCCTTTTGATACACCTCCTTGATTACGGCTCTCGCAAGCGGCTGTGTCGATGCTCCGGTGTAGTGCACATACACCTTGTCTCCCTTTTCCACCTTACACGAATAATGAACAAGATTGTGCGCTAAGGTTTTAATTCGTTCGTCCATACGTTCTCCCTCACTTGTTTGCTTTTGTTTTTTGGTTGCATTTGTTTTTGTTTTCGTTTACGGATTTCTCACATAAGTCACAAACCGGTTGCCCGCCTGCTCAAACATCGCCCTCGAATCATTCATGCCCTTTTTGTAGATTGTTCCGGTAGAAGGATCCATCAGCACGGTGTTTAATTCATTGAAGCCGACGATCAGCACCGCCTCGTTGTTGTCAAGGCTTGCCAGTACCGGTATATCCTGGTTGACATAATACAGGACAATATCCACGCTGCAGCCTGTCAGGTCGAGCACTCTGGCATCCTCCAGATTGTCCTCGAGAATCGATTTGACCGTCCCGCCGTGCTGCAGCAGATAGGCGCTGTTCTTTGTCACACCTTCCGCAAGGAGCATCGTGTCGAGGCACACGGCAAGTGAGCTTCGCTCCTCGGTCTTTTGTGCCGCCTCAATTTTCATGATCTGATTGCGAAGCTGCATCGTTCCTTTTCGGAACAGATAGTTTCCGCTTTTATCATAGACCATGCCGAACAGCTCATCTGCGCGCAGAACGGCCTCGCTTTCATTCTGTCGGATGCTGTCCAGTCCATACGGGCCGTACACATAGCAGTAATCGAGGGCACTCTCGCTCTCGAGCGCAATCTCCCTTCCTCCCTCGTACGCAACAATCTTCGGCGTCAGGAATTTCAGGCTTTTCTCCGTGATCGAGTTCTTTGTCGCAATTTGAAGGATTTTCTCGTATTCCTTCGTCGCCACTACTTCCAGCGTATTACTGCCGCTGTCCGTGGATTCCGTGTTCACGATCTGGTCGTCCTTCACCATCTCGTAGTCGTCGCTGGAATATGCCGTCACATCAATTTCGTTCATCGAAACAGTGTCTGCGTCCAGCTCCTCCTCTCCCACATTTGCCCCTTCCCGCTTGACACGACGCAGGTTGATCTGGTTCGCGACAATCTCTGCCGCCACCACATAGATGCCTTCCTCGGAATAGGTCTTTAAAATATTGCCGCTTTCTCCCCGTATCCGCACCGTATGCATCGGAAACAGGATGCCCCCAAAGCCGTCCGTCGCCAAATCCTTCTTATACGCCACTCCGTAAATCAGATCCTCCTCGATAAAGCCGAGCGGTCTGATATATTCTCCTGCTCCCGCCTGTATGATCGATTGTGTCCGCGAGCCCAGATTCATCAACGTCAGCTCCGTGCAGGCGTTGTAGTCCTCCTCATTCTGCCAGACAACCATGCGGCTGCTTTTGGACACCTGATAGCCGCCTTCCGTCAGTCCGGATACGATTTCCGTATAAGATTTCTGCACGAGGTCAATGTCATACAGCATACCGTCGAGCAGCAAAAACAGATGGTTCGTATTGCTCACATAGCTCAGCTGCTCCATATTTTTCCCGAGAAGCTCATACGATTTGCCATACGGAATGTAAACCTCCTCCTCAATCGTATTGTGCATACTGTTATAGTAGTAGACCTGTGCCCCGACACTTCCCTCATACGTTCCGCGGTTCATATATCCATACACCATAAAGCGAATATTTCCGGTCTCCTCAATGCCGAGAATTTTAATATTGTGCGCAGGGTACATCGTCCTGACATCTTTATTTTCCTTGTCGTAAAAGCTGAAAACGGTCGTCACCTTATTGTCGGAAGGATTGTAGCTGTACAGGCGCCCTGACTGGATAAATGCAAAGATGTTGCCTCCTTCACATTCCGCAAGCTCCATGTCCGGGTCGGCGATTCCGATGGAAATTTTGTTGGAACCGTACTCTGCCTGCTCCGGATCAAAGAGAACCTCCATATCCCGCTCAAAATCGAGCAGATACATGCGCTGCGTGCCATAGCGGATGCGATACCGCTCGGCGACCGTGTACTCATCCTTCTCCCGCCCATCCTGCATGGACACCTGATAGGACAGCTCTATGACGCCAAACTGCGACGTGATATCGCGTACTGTAATCTCCGGCTCCGTCTCTTTTTTGATCTTCAGATCTCCCCATGTGATCTGTGCAAAGCTGGAGTGAATGTTCACATGTGCATAGTTGGTGTTGTCCCCCTCCGCATTGCTCTCCAGATAGCGGGTAATCTCCTTTGCCGCCTCCTTGTCAAACGTCCGTCTATGAAAATCCAGCGCAAAGGAAAGCATCTCCTGCATATGATAATCCGTGCCCTGAATAAACCGCGTATAGTAACGAGCCGTTCTTCCGTCATCCAGCGTCAGGAGCACGGTGAGCATATACTCCGTATCCGCATCCGTCAAATCCTTGATCGTAAAGTCCGCCTCCAGCATATCCTGATTTTGTGCATAGTCCACGATCGGCGTGTCCTCCACCAGACGCTGTCCGTCCGTGGAACGCACCTCAAAGCCCATGCTCTTTACGGACGCATCGAACGGTTCCACCTGCAGCCGTACGGTTCTGTCGTCACCAAGCCAGAACACGGAATCCTTCAGATACTGCCCCTCCATCTGCTTCGTATAGCCGTGCATCGTATTGAGCGTTGTTCCATCATATACGATCCGAACAACCGGCAGGCTCGCCTTGCCCATCTCCACTGTCATATTGGAATTTCCCTGATTCATCAGCAGGTCTGCCAAAAGTAACGCTGCCACAAAGACAATCACTCCGACTGCCGCCTTAATTATATTTTTTCTCATATTGATCTTCCCTGCTTAACTTCCGTCTGCGGCAAACGTTCGCCGCATTTCGCCTCTGATTCCTGCATCCGGTCTGTGATTTCTGTTTCGCCCGTGGTCTCCGTATCCGGTCCCTGGTTTCTGCTTCGCCCGTGGTCTCCGTATCCGGTTCCTGCTTTCTGCTTCGCCCGTGGTCTCCGTATCCGATTCCTGCTTTCTGCTTCACCTGCGGTCTCTGTATCCGGTTCCTGCTTCGCCCGCTATTTCTGCAGAAGGTGCTCCTCCTGCAGAAGAGTATACAAGCTCTGCGTCGTGTGGAGCCGGTCAAGGAGACTTCCGATATCCTGGGCAGAGCGCTTTTTCATTTTGCCGGATTTCACTGCGCGGATCAAAATATTTTTCGGTGTATTCTCCATATCGATAAATTCCAAAAGCTGCGTCTGATAGCCGAGCTCCTCGAGAAGATTTGCCCGTATCCCGTCTGTGATGAGGGCGCTCATACGCTCCTTCAAAATTCCGTATTTGAGAAGCGGTTCCAGCAGCTCATTTTGAATCTGCCGGTTCACCTCATGCTGACAGCACGGCACCGATAAAATAATCTGCGCATTCCATTTTACTGCCTTCAAAAGCGCATAATCCGTCGCCGTGTCACAGGCATGCAGCGTCACAACCATATCTGCCTGCTCCTTCTCCTCGTAGTCCTTAATATCGCCCTGCAAAAACCGAAGATGCTCATAGCCGTATTTCTGCGTCAGCCGATTGCAGCTGCTGATCACGTCCGCCTTCAAATCAAGACCTATGACATCAATGTCATAGTGTTTCTTGATTTTAAGATAATAATACATCGCAAAGGTCAGATAGGACTTTCCGCACCCAAAATCGATAATCGTGACTGTTCTGTCCTTCGGGAGCTTCTCTGAAACATCCTCTATAAATTCCAAAAAGCGGTTGATCTGACGGAACTTATCGTATTTGCTTTTCACGATTTTGCCCTCCGGTGTCTGCACGCCCAGATCGACAAGAAACGGCACCGCCTCACCCTCCGGCAGAAGATACCGTTTCTTCCGGTTGTGCGCAAGCCTTTCGGAATCGTCAAGCACAAAGCCGCCGCCTTTTTCCCCGCCGTTTCCGCCGGTATGACCTCCGGTCTCCTTTGCCGCCTCGTCCGCCTTCAAATGGGAAATGTGCTTTATCTTCAGCGTCACAGTCCCTTTTTTACTGACTAAAGCCGACGCATTCACGTCCGACGAGCTTAACTGCATCTGCTTCATCTGCTCCGCAAGCAGACCCTCGATTTTTAAAATCGTATCCTCCTTTGTGAGGTTTTCGTGATACACCTTTGTGCCGATATACGAGGTCAGCTGAAAATGCAGGCCGCCGCCGATAAAAACAGGTCTGATTTTTACTTTCAAAATCCCCTGCTGATCTCTCGCACCACTCAGCACGATCTGATTCAGCCGCTCATTTAATTGCTCGTTCAGTAAAGCGATCACGTTCTGCATGCCTGACCTCCGTCTCTGATGCCTATCATAACATATCCCGACGCATATCTCTATGCCCCGGGACAGACTTTTCTTTCTCTTTCAGTATAAAAAATTTTTTCACTCTTTGCAAGGGGCAGATTACTCCTCGGAATCGTAGCGCATGCGGGGATTGCGATGTCTTCTTCTCAAGATTTCATAAAAAAGGAGCACCATGACAAATTCCTCGATGCCGTCCCATTCAAGCAGCATCAGATACTGCGCATCGCCCTGATGCTGATCCTTGTTCCTGCGCAGCGATGAGAGTACCTCCTGCCCTATTTTATACAAAAGAAGCCGATCCGGATATTCATCATAGATCATGCTGCCCCGGTAGTCATACTTATTGATGCATTTATTGATTTCATTTTGCAGAATTTTCGCTCCCATCGGATACATCTGCTGCAGGTATTCGAGGTCCTTCCACATAGCACCCTTCTCATCGCCCTGCTCCATGAGCGGGTATGTCATATAAAACGGCAGAATTTTATGTTCGTTCATGTTGTGCGCTCCGTTTTTCTTTTATCATATGCGGTTCTCATCTTTGCGTTCGGCTGATTCGCCGTTTCCCAAGTCATATAGCAATGCCAATACCTATTCTCTTAGTCCAAGGGCATTTTATCTTCTGCCTTATCCCCGCACTTCCACATTGCCATAGGATGCTTTGCAATGTTTACCAGCTCATTACTGTCTCCAAATATCCATTCCGGATGATAACTTCCTTCTGAAAAAGCTTTCCAGAACAGTTCTTCTTCCTTTGTTGGTATTAGGATAGACGCAAGCTATTCCCGAACTGACTGTGGCGCATAAAGCTTCCACCGTTTACGAAACGCATGATCCTTTGACTCTTTCATCAAATACCGCTTTGCATCAGAGGAATATTTATACGTTCTGTAATCACTGTATTTTCAGGGATTTGCAAGCGTCAGGTAATCTCCTGCCGTGCCAGACAAATAAAGGTCGGGGCAATGCCTCGACCTTATAATGCTTTTTTACTTTTATAAGTTTTTTACTTCAAAACCTCTATTCGCGCCACAGCTCTTGCGAGTGCGGTCTCGGCACGGGCAATATCCGTTGCGCTGTCCTTCTGTTCGATACGCTCCTTCGCCCTGTCCATCGCAGCCTGTGCTCTCTGCTCATCAATCTCCGCAGGCCACTCGATAATCTCTGCCATGATCGTGATCCTGTCGCCCAAAACCTCGACAAACCCCGCATGCAGCGCAGCCTCCTTGACTTCCTCGCTCTCATGGATTGTCAGAATCCCCGGCTTAATCAAAAACGTCATCGGAATGTGGTTTTTGTAAATACCGACTTCCCCCTCCGACGTATTGAACTCGACCATATGCGCATATCCGCGATAAAAGACGCGATCCGGCGTGATAATGCTCAGCTCAAAATCTCTCTCATCTGCCATCCGCTCACCCCTTACTTCACACGGGCAAGCACATCGTCAATGCTTCCGGCATTTAAGAAATAGCTCTCAGGGATATCGTCATGCTTACCTTCCAGAATTTCCTTAAAGCCGCGGATGGTCTCGCTGATCGGTACATACACACCCGGATAGC
Source organism: Lachnospiraceae bacterium (assembly GCA_017476765.1). Lineage (GTDB taxonomy): Bacteria > Bacillota > Clostridia > Lachnospirales > Lachnospiraceae > JAFUZE01. The sequence goes on along the minus strand of JAFUZE010000028.1, from coordinate 26,944 downwards.
CGGTAAACTGCTCTGCCACATGGAACGGCTGTGACAAATATCTCTGTACCTTTCTCGCTCTGGAAACGATGACCTTATCCTCCTCGGAGAGCTCATCCATACCCAAAATAGCGATGATATCCTGAAGTTCCTTATACTTCTGCAAAATCTCCTGTATTCCACGCGCCACCTGATAGTGCTCCTCGCCCACGATACGAGGATCCAGAATTCTGGATGTGGACTCCAACGGGTCAACCGCAGGATAAATACCGAGCTCCACGATGGAACGGGAGAGCACGGTCGTCGCATCCAGATGGGCGAAGGTCGTCGCCGGTGCCGGGTCCGTCAAGTCATCCGCCGGCACATACACTGCCTGCACGGAGGTGATGGAACCGTTCTTCGTCGATGTGATACGCTCCTGGAGCGCACCCATCTCCGTCTGCAGGGTTGGCTGATAACCAACGGCGGAAGGCATACGTCCCAAAAGTGCGGACACCTCACTACCTGCCTGCGTGAAACGGAAAATATTGTCAATAAATAAAAGCACGTCCTTACCGCCCTTGTCACGGAAGTACTCTGCCATCGTCAGTCCGGTCAGTCCGACTCTCATTCTCGCTCCCGGCGGCTCGTTCATCTGACCGAATACCATTGTCGTCTTATCGATAACGCCGGATTCCGTCATCTCGTGATAGAGGTCATTTCCCTCTCTCGTTCTCTCGCCTACACCGGTGAACACGGAATATCCGCCGTGCTCTGTCGCAATGTTGCGGATCAGCTCCTGAATCAAAACGGTCTTACCTACACCGGCACCGCCGAAGAGTCCGATCTTACCGCCCTTTTGATACGGGCAGAGCAGGTCAACGACCTTGATACCGGTCTCAAGCAGCTCCGTCGCGGTAGACTGCTCCGAAAACTCCGGCGCCGGTCTGTGGATCGGTTCATATGTCACACCGGTAGGAGCCGGTTTGTTGTCGATTGGTTCTCCCAGCACGTTAAAAATACGGCCAAGCGTATTCTCACCTACCGGAACGGAGATCGGAGCGCTCGTCGCCTCTGCGTCCATTCCCCTCACAAGTCCGTCTGTCGGACCCATGGCGATACATCTCACTGTATCATCACCCAGATGCTGTGCGACCTCCACAACGAGCGTTTCACCGTCTTTTTTGGTGATCTTGATCGCCTCGTTGATTTCCGGAAGCTTATTTTCCGCAAATTTTACGTCCAGCACGGCACCGACAATCTGGGTAATCTTTCCCACTGCGTTTGCCATTTCTTCTTTTCCTTTCGTCTTTATTCGTCTTTCTATTCTGCTTATACCAGATTTTACCGGACCGGCGTCAGGAAATTGCCTGCGCACCTGCGATAATTTCTGTTAACTCCTGTGTGATAGAGCCCTGACGCGCTCTGTTATACTGTAAGGACAGCTTGTCGATCATCTCCTCCGCATTGCTTGTCGCGGAATCCATCGCCTGCATTCTTGCACCGTTCTCGCTGGCAACCGCTTCCACCATGCCTCCGTAGATCAGGGAGGTCACATACTTTGGTATAATCATATCCAGCGCTTCCGCCTCGTCCATCTCGAAATTCATCATGGCGTTCGTGTCGCTGACCTCTCCGTCCGCTTCTCCCTGTTCGACCGGAAGAAGCTTCAAAAGTGTCGGAACGTGGCTCACCGTATTTTTGAATGCGGTGTACGCCAGATAGATTTCTCCGATTTCTCCGTCCGCATATGCCTTCAGAACCTGCTCGCAAATCTGCATTGCCTCCACATAGACCGGATCCTCGATAAAGTCCGAATAGTCCCCTGCAATTTCGTAGCCCTTTTTGGAAAGTGCATCCTTCCCCTTCTTGCCGATTGCATAGACCTTCAGATCTTCCTTCACAAAATCGCCGTTCGTGACAAGCTTGATCACGTTGGAGTTATAACCGCCTGCAAGTCCACGGTTCGAGGTAATGACGATGACGCCCTTCTTCGACGTATCCGGCGCTTTCAGGTAAGGGTGATTGACCTCACCGACCTTCGCCAGCATGCTCTTCACCGTCGCATACATACATGTAAAATAATCCTTCGACTGCTCAGCTCTTGTCTTGGAACGCTGCAGCTTAACCGTAGAAACAAGCTTCATCGCTTTCGTGATCTGCTGTGTGCTCTGCACACTTTCCTTACGTCTTTTTATGCTTCTCATCGAAGCCATGCATCATCACCCGACTTTCTGCAAGTTTATTTAAACTGTGCCTTAAATTCTTCGATTGCCTTTTTCAGCTTTGCCTCTGTCTCATCGGAAATGACCTGCTCCTCGGCGATTGCCTTCGGCACCTCCGGATACTTCGTATCGAGGAACTCAAAAAATTCACTCTCAAACCGGATGATATTGTCCACGGCAACATCAAGCAGATACTTGTTCGTTGCAACATAAATGATGATAACCTGATATTGTACCGGCATCGGCTTGTACTGAGGCTGTTTCAAAATCTCACGGATTCGTTCACCCTGTGCGAGCTTCTCCTTCGTATCGGCATCCAGCTCGGAACCAAACTGCGCAAAAGCGGCAAGCTCACGGTACTGTGCCAGCTCCACACGAATCGGTCCGGCAATCTTTTTCATCGCCTTGATCTGTGCGGAACCACCTACACGGGATACGGACAAGCCGGCATTGATTGCCGGACGGAAGCCCGAATTGAACATCTCTGTCTCCAGATAAATCTGACCGTCCGTGATGGAGATGACGTTCGTCGGGATGTATGCGGAAACATCTCCCGCCTGCGTCTCGATGATCGGAAGCGCGGTGATTGAGCCTCCGCCGTATTCCTCACTCATACGGCACGCTCTCTCCAGAAGTCTGGAGTGAAGATAAAAGACATCACCCGGATACGCCTCACGCCCAGGCGGTCTCTTTAACAGCAGGGAGAGGGTACGGTATGCCACCGCGTGCTTGGACAGATCATCATAGATGATCAGCACATCCTCGCCGTTCTCCATCCACTCCTCACCGATCGCACATCCTGCATACGGAGCAATATATTGAAGCGGTGCCAACTCACTTGCCGTACTTGCCACAACGGTCGTGTAGCTCATCGCACCATGCTCCTCGAGTGTCTTTACGATGCTTGCAACGGTAGAAGCCTTCTGACCGATGGCAACGTAAATACATTTTACATTCTGTCCCTTCTGGTTGATGATCGTATCGATGGCAATCGCCGTCTTACCTGTCTGTCTGTCACCGATGATCAGCTCACGCTGTCCTCTTCCGATCGGAACCATCGAATCGATCGCCTTGATACCGGTCTGGAGCGGTGTGTCCACGCTCTTTCTTGTGATAACGCCGGAAGCAACACGCTCGATCTGGCGATGTTTCTCTGTTTGAATCGGACCCTTTCCATCTATTGGTTGACCAAGAGCGTTTACAACACGTCCGAGCATTGCATCGCCGCATGGGACCTCTACGACTCTTCCTGTCGTCTTAACGGTATCACCCTCATTGATATTCTTGTGACTACCTAATAAAACGGCACCTACGTTATCCTCCTCGAGGTTTAGTACCATTCCGTAGATTTCATTCGGGAACTCTAACAGCTCCCCCTGCATCGCATTTTCCAGTCCGTGCACACGAGCGATACCGTCAGCCACCTGAATAACGGTTCCGATATCGGAGACCTCAAGGGATGACGCATATCTCTTGATCTGATCCTTGATTACTGAACTTATTTCTTCTGGTCTTAAATTCATGGATCTATACGCACCTTTCTTTTTCTCGATTTCTTTAAGCTAACTGAAGCCTCATCAGCTGTTTAGTCAATTCACTTAGCTTTGTCTGAACGCTGCTGTCCACAACGCGGTCTCCGATGCGGATCTTCATACCGCCGATCAGAGCCTCATCCACGTCGTAGTGCATCTCCACCTCTTTGTAGCCGGTGGTCTGAAGCAGCCTCTGCTCTATTTTCTGTTTCTGCTGCTGCCCTAATGGGACCGCTGTCGTGACATATACTATGCCGATTCCCTTGATCGCCTTGACCTGGTCGATAAAGTAGCTGAGAATACTGTCGATTTCCCCATAACGATCCTTCTCGATGATCAAAAGGAAAAAACCTAAAAGCTCATCACTGATCCGTCCCCGAAAGACGTTTTCCATGACCTTTTTCTTCTCTTCCTTCACGATCTTCGGATGATTCATCAGTGCATCAAAATCGCTGTTTTCTTTCAGAATCTGACTGATCACCGTCAGTTCTTTTACAAAATCATCGACTTTATTCTCTTCCACAGCAAGCTCCACTAAAGCCTCGCCATATGTTTTTGAAATTAGCTTAGCCATGTGCTCTCACCTATTTCTTTCAATGTCTCATCAATCAGGCTGTCCTGAACAGTCGTATCAATGTTGGCAGCAACTACCTTTCCTGCCATAGCGGAAGCAAGGGAAACCATTTCCTTCTTGACATCGTCCGCAACCTTCTGTTTTGCCAGAACTGCCTCTTCATTTGCACGCTGCATAATGCGTGCCGCCTCTTCCTTCGCCTCGGCAACAATGCGGTTCTCGGTCGCCAGAGCTCTCTTTCTGGCATCCTTCAAGATCTCTTCCGCCTCTTTATCTACAGCGCTGAGCCTTTGATCATATTCTTCTTTTAAAGCCACCGCTTCTTCTTTTTGTGAACTTGCATAGCTCAAGTCTTCCGCGATTTTGTTCTTTCTCTTCTCCAGAAACTCTCTCACCGGATTGAATAAGAAATTGGACATGATAAAGAACAGGACGATGACAGAAATCAGCGTCAGAACCGCATCATGCAAAAGCTGGAAGTCCAAATCAAAAAGACGTTCCATAAGCTTTAAGCCTCCTTTCTCTCCTTATATTCCTGAAGGCTTTTATACCAAAGGTTTTACGAATAACAAAAGCATTGCGATAAGAAGTCCGTAAAGACCCGTCGTCTCGGCAACCGCCTGTCCAAGCAGCATCGTACCTGTGATATCACCTCTCGCACCCGGATTTCTGCCGACAGCTGCTGCCGCATGTCCTGCCGCAATACCCTGTCCTACACCAGGTCCGATACCTGCGATGACCGCAAGACCTGCACCGATTGCTGAGCATCCTAAAATAAAGCTTTCATTGAATTCCATTTTTGTTTCCTCCTAGTTTTTGTTTGCTTTTTTGTGAAACTTAATTGTCCCCGATCGCATCCGCAACATATGTCATCGTGAGCATACAAAATACATATGTCTGAATCGCTCCGGAGAATAAATCAAAATAAACATGCAATACTGCCGGCCAGACGTATGCGATTTTTGCGAGCAGTGCGTAGACCAGTGCGAGCATTACCGTGCCCGACAATACGTTGGCGAACAAACGCAGCGATAACGAAATCGGAACCGCCACGTCACCAATGATATTGATCGGTGCCCAGAAAGGCCACGGGTCGCAGAGCCCCTTCAAAAAGCCGCTTACCTTCTGGTGTTTTATTTTGTTGAAGAAAATGATTACAAACGTCGCAACACCGAGAGGCAGTGTGACACCGTAATCCGCCGTAGGCGGCCGCAGTCCCAGAAGTCCTGAAATATTGCTGATAAAGATAAAAATAAAGATCGTTCCGATATAATTGACAAACTTCGATGCGTGTCTGCCCATCGTACCCGAGACCATATGATCCAGCATTTCTACCATCAGCTCGACAATATTCTGGAAAGTTCCCGGAACCAGAGTCGCACGTTTCATTGCCGCGCCTGCCGCAAATGCAAAAATACAGAGCACCAGCAGAACAATCAGCAGACAAACATGCGTCGTTGTTATCCAGACAGTCTGCCCGAACAGTTCATAGGAAAAAACGCCATGAACCATAAAGTCCAGATTTGCCTCTGAGGATAACAAAATTCCCTGACCCATACATTCACCTCCTAATAAATTTATGAGTAAACGGCTGTAAATAAGCCGATACTTTCAGACCCATCAAACCCAAAAACGCTGCAAGAGGATTGATAAAGCCGCTCACCATCACAAGTGCACAGGCAATCGTGACACAGGCATACCGGATCAGGTTCTGCTTCGTGATCATCTTTTGTGCAGTCTCGGTGTCGTAATCGAACGCCCGCTCCAGTGAATAGCACATGTGAACCGCCATACATGCCGCCATGAGCACCCCGATCCAGAGTCCCAGCGCATATGCCGCTTTGTCCTTCACGAACCAGACAAGCGTCAGCTGGCACACGATGCCGTAAACAGGCATTGCAGCGAGCATCTCCTGTAATGTTTCATTTGTCCGCAGCATTTTCCTTATGTTTGCGAGCATTTCGTCTCTCTTCCTTTTCGTTATGTGATGCCGCCCTCATTGCACGAATATAAATATTCCGGAATCCCGCGATGGCGCCGAGAAAAAATAACAGAATCATAAAAAAGGACGTACCCAGTCTTCGGTCAAGATACATCCCAAGAAACGAACATATAAAAATAGGAACGATCATATTGATCCCAAACTGGGTGATCATCGCCAGCATACGGTATACGCTTCGATTCCGTTTCATAAGAAAACATTTCCTTTCGGATGGCCATCGCTTTATTATACCTACTTTTCCATTTTATGTCTAGAGAATTATGGCAATTTCATGTTACGGAATGCATAAGCAAATATTCATTGACTTTTGACAGTTGAAAAGGTACTATTTTTATAATAACTGCAGCAATGATACACCCCGTCAACGAATTCACCAAAAGACAAAGGAGGTACTATGGACTACCCTTCCTTATACCGCAGAAGAATCATTCCGGATGAGTGTATTTTACTGAAGGATGATGTGATTTTATCTTATGAGAATGACATTCTCGTGACCAAGTGGAACGCCTTGAAGCCGAAAGTTGATCTGCATCACGGCTACTCCTGCTATTTCTTCCGGGAGGGCTGCAAGGTCAGCAAATTTTATCGGGCTGACGGAACGCTTTTGTACTATTACTGCGACATCATCGAGCATGAGGTGCGCGAGGCAGACAACTCGATCGTCATCACCGATCTGCTGGCAGATGTGATTGTCTATCCGGACGGTTTTGTAAAGGTCGTGGATCTGAACGAGCTGGCAGAGGCGCTCGAAGCCGGCACGCTGAACACCACCCAGCTTCAAAAGAGTCTTCTGAGCTTAAACCGGCTGCTTGAGCTGATTTATGCCGGACGCTTTTCGGAGCTGACCGACCGCATTACGCCTTACGAAAGCTAAGGGAAAACGGATTTCTTCCGTTTTCCCTTAGAGTCTCCGGCTGATTGGCACGAATTTGCAAGGGAAACGCTTAATCAGCATTTCCCTGATTTTCAATAAAAGATATGTCCGCCGATCTGAATACCGGTCAAGCCCGGTATCGGCGTACGGAAAAACACGCAGTTGCCGACCGGAGTGGAGCCATTCATCGCTTCCTGCGCCGCCTCATAACAGGAGGCATTGGCACCGCGCGCCAGCACCATTGCAAAGCGTCCGCTGCCAACCGGCGAAAATTGCCTGTTCTGATAAATCACGCCCGCTACCGTATCCGGGAACAGCGAGCTCCTGACGCGGTTTAGGACGACCGCTCCGACCGCGACCTTTCCGGTGTAGGGTTCGCCGCCGGCTTCACATTCGATGATCGCCGCAAGCATATCCAGGTCGGTGGCGCTGAAGGCTATGCCCGACAGATCGCGCGACTGCGAGCTTGCCGCGAGACGGGACAGTGCGATCTCAGCCGCCAGCTGCCTCTCCAGATCCTCCGTCTGCAGCTCCTGCCTGCGAATCTGCTCTTCCAGCGCAAGCGCCTCCTGCTCCTTCTGAGAAATCTCGTTTGCATATTCCTCCACACCAGCATGCGCCTTTTCGACCAGCTTCGAGATATCGTCATTGTTGTCTTCCGCTTCACTCCGCAGCTCCTCAAGCCCTTCCACTTCCTGCTTTAAAAATTCCCTCTCCTGCACGATTTTCTCCTGCAGCTTCTGATAATTCTGCAGCATCTCTCTGTCATATTCGGTCATTTTCTCAATGTACTGCGTCTGATTCAAAAAGCCCGCAAAGCTTTCCGAGGAAAAGAAGAGGTCCAGATACAGATTCTGACTTCTCTCGTACATAAAGCGGATTCTCTGCCGCATCGCCTCATACTGCTCCTCCTCCGCACGCTGCGCTTCCTCGAGATCCATCTGCATCTCCTCAATATCCCGCTCCTTTTGGGAAATCTGCTCTTCTATTTCCCGAAGCTTCTGCGTGCTCTCCTCCAGGCGGGCGCTGATCTGCTCAAGATATCCCTGCAGCCCCTGCTGCTCCACCTTCAGGCTGTCGATCGTCTCCTCCGTCTCGCCGAGCTTGTTTTCATTGCTCTCCTTCTGCTTCTGTACCCGGTTAAGCTTATCCGCTGTGGAGGTCGCAGAAACGTCCTGTGCAAAGAGCAAAAGAAGACCGCAAAAAAGCAGCAGCCTGCCACTTTGTCTGAAAAGTCTTTTTTTCAACAACCCCACCTTCCTCTCTTTCGTCATTTCCCCATATTGTCATACGCCTGAAAACCATGTCTGCGGGTCTTTATAAGTGCAGCTCGATCGTCTTGTCCGAGCTCTGATACTGATAATACGTAACTCCTGCAGCATCGAACATTCGCTTCGACGCAACTACCGAATCGGAATCCTTGTATTTATCAACTGCATAGACAACAGTCTTGATTCCGCTCTGGATAATCGCCTTCGCACACTCGTTGCACGGAAAAAGTGAGACATACAACTTCGTTCCATCCAGTGTTCCGCCCCGGTAATTCAAAATCGCATTCAGTTCCCCGTGGGTCACATACGGATATTTCGTTTTTAACGTTTTATCGCTCTCCCTGTCCCACGGAAATTCCTCATCCGAGCAGCCGTTCGGAAAGCCGTTATAGCCCATCGACAAAATACGGTTGTCCGCTCCGACAATGCAGGCTCCTACCTGCGTGTTCGGATCCTTCGAACGTCTGCCGGAGAGCATGGCAACCCCCATAAAATATTCATCCCAAGTAATGTAATCTTCTCGTTTTCCGGACATTGTGAACTCCTTATTTCTGTTGACTGACTGCGGGGGCGAAGCTCTGCGAAATTGCGAATGCAGGATAGGATTGCGGGAATGCAAAGCACGAAACAATCCGTGTAATCATTTTTGCCCCTTGAATCACGATATAAAGCGCCGCACCTTCTACTTCGTACCGAAAATACGGTCGCCCGCATCGCCGAGCCCCGGAACGATATAGCTATGCTCATTCAGCTTTTCATCCAGTGCCCCGACGTAAATATCCACGTCCGGATGCGCCTCCTGCATCGCCTTAATACCTTCCGGTGCCGCGATGATACACATAAAATGAATGTTTTTACAACCCTTGTCCTTTAACATCCGAATCGCCGCCACGCTAGAACCGCCGGTCGCCAGCATCGGGTCTACGACGAACACCTCACGCTCTGCGCAGTCTGCCGGAAGCTTGCAGTAATATTCCACCGGCTGAACCGTCTCCGGATCCCTGTACAGACCGATGTGCCCCACTTTGGCAGCCGGAATCAGGCTGAGCATTCCGTCCACCATGCCGAGACCTGCACGCAAAATCGGAACGACTGCCAGCTTCTTGCCCTTCAGCTCCTTCACCGTCGTCTTGCAGATCGGTGTTTCAATCTCCACATCCGCAACCGGCAGCTCCCTCGTCGCCTCATAGCAGATCAGCATCGCGATTTCACTGATCGTCTGCCGGAAGTCCTTTGTGCCTGTGTCCTTTCTCCTGATATACCCAATCTTATGCTGAATCAACGGATGATCCATGATCATGATTTTGCCCATTTGCCTCTCCTCCACATTTTTCATTGCAGTACCTTTTGTTTTTGCTTGTCTCTTTGTTTTTCAGATATTTTTCTCCGGTTCTTGATTTGCACTGTACCGTCTTTTGACCGCATTTTAACCGTTTTTTTGATCAGTCCGACTTATTCTTCCCCTTCTATCAGATCGATTCTTCTCTGATGCCTCTCTGCTCCCGAAAACTCGGTCGAGAGGAAGGTGTCTGTAATTTCCATTGCCAGATTAACGCCGACAATGCCTGCGCCCATCGCAAGAACATTCGCATCATTGTGCAGTCTCGTCATCTTGGCAGAGAGCGTATCTGCGCAAAGCGCGGCGCGCACCCCCCTGACCTTGTTTGCCGTGATGGAAATACCGATGCCGGTCGTGCAGATTACGATGCCCTTCTCGCAGGTGCCTGCTGCGACCTCCTTTGCGACCGCCCTTCCGTAAATCGGATAGTCGACCGCCTCCTTGCTGTAACAGCCCAAATCCTTTACCTCGAAGCCTTTTTCCTCCAAATGCTTCTTTACCTGCTCCTTCAGATCATATCCGCCATGATCACATCCAATCGCTATCATTGCCATCCTCCTTGCCAAACGATAAGTAGATAATAGATTCTTTTGAAACAACTCCCGTTATGTCACCGTGAGAACCTTGTGTCCCGCCGCCTTCAAAAGACGGTTCATGATTGCTTGTCCGATTCCTGTGTCGTCAAACGCCTCCGAGTAGATGAGCTGTACGTTCTCATCGTCAAACTCCCGCAAAATCTGATAAAGCCGTCGGGCAATCGCTGCCTCATCGGTTCGCTTTCCGACACTTTTTTTGACATCCGCCTGATAGGAGGAAATCGTCTCGTCGGTTCCGATGATACCGACTTTCACGCCCTGCTCCATTGCCTGTCCGGACAGAGCATTGACCTTTGAAACAACCGTCTCCATCTGCCCGGTGACAATCGTCAAATCCCCCTTCGGCGCATAATGCCTGTATTTCATGCCCGGTGCCTTCGGAGCGGCATCCGCCGCCACATGTAATATCGTCGGGTCCGCACAGACCTCGCCAAGTACCCTTTGCAGCATTTCCTCTGTAATATAACCCGGTCTTAAGATGACCGGAATCTCCTCTGTCAGATCTACGATCGTCGATTCCAGCCCGATGCTCACCAGACCATCATCCAAAAGCATCTCGATCTTCCCGCTCAAATCCTCATAGACGTACTTCCCCTCCGTCGGACTCGGTCTGCCGGAGGTGTTGGCACTCGGCGCAGCTATATAACCGCCTGCTGCCTTGATAAACTCCAGTGCCTGCTTATGATCGGGATAGCGTACCGCAACAGTGGAAAGTCCGCCTGTCGTCTCCTTCGGAACCAGATCGCTCTTTTGGAAAATCATCGTGAGCGGTCCCGGCCAGAACGCATCCGCCAGCGCCTTCGCCTGCGGGGGAATTTCCTTCACGATGGGCGGTAAATCCTCCCACCGGCATATATGGACGATCAATGGGTTGTCACTCGGTCTTCCCTTTGCCGCATAGATTTTGTTGGAGGAAGCCGGATTGAGCGCATCACCGCCCAGACCGTAGACCGTCTCCGTCGGAAAAGCGACCAGACCGCCCCGCCGGATAATCTCTCCCGCCTCGCGGATTGCCTTGAGATCTGTATTTCCTTTTTGCAGTCTGATCCACCTTGTCTCCATCGTGCCGAAACTCTTCCTTCTTGCGCCAATTCAAGTACATACCGTGTACTCGACGAGATAAACAACCATTCGCGTAACAGTATACAACACTTTCGGTAAGATTTCAAATCCTGTGTTGCATATGGAAGATTTTGTTTATGTATGCTGTGAATGATAGGTGTATTGTGAAAGATTTTATCTATGTATGATGCGATTTATAATAGGAAGGATTTTTCTTACTTTTGTGACTGTGCAGACAAATATCGCAAAATTCCCAGCGTAATCTGAAATGCAACCTGCTCCTGATACTTTTCCTGTGTCAGCTTTTGAGCCTCCTCATAGTTGGACAAAAAACCGCACTCGACGATAATCGCGGGTGTCGGCGACTTTTTGAGCAGATAGTAGCTGTCATTCGCCTTAGCCTGCCTTCTGTTGTCAGGGTCAAGCCCCTCGGCAAGCTGCTGCTGCATGAGGAGCGCTGCAGCCTTTCCTTCGGTCGATGAAGTATAATAAAAAACTTGTGCGCCGTGAATACGTTCATCGCTGTAGCTGTTCTGATGAATGCTCACGGTCAGAGGCGCCGCCGCCTTTGCGATTCGCTCGATCCGCCTCTTCATATCCTGTACCTTCTTATTGGAAGCCCCTTCCTCATACAGCCCTTCATCGCGCTCTCTCGTCATCACGACCTCGATATCGTTTTGCTCAAGCAGGGTCCGCACGCGAAGCGCAATCTGTAAATTGATGTCCTTTTCCTTCGCCTGATTGATTCCGATTTTTCCGGGGTCAATGCCCCCATGCCCTGCATCTATAACAACAATACTCTTTTCCCTGCCCGTCCGGTTCGTCATCGTATAGACTGCTGCCCGCCTTGCCAGATAGTACATCGAGCAAAGCATAATGACAGCCATCAACATGGTAACCACTCTCTTTGCCATTCGGGAAATCTCCGCATTTTTTTACTATTGTATGACCCTATTCCTGCAAAAATACTTCAATCTTATCCCAGATGGCAGCCTTTTCCAGCCCGAGTCTCCAGCCTGCCACGCCGCCGATTCCATACTGCTTCATCATATTTAATTTCGTCTCGATGGACTGCTCGTCCTCGAGCCAGATCTGATAGAGCACATTGTCCTCCGTGTAGGATGCATAATTCTGGCAAGTCGTCTCATCCCATTCGGCGCTGACTCCCTTCGATGCGAGATGCTCCTGTGCCGCATCCATTCCGAGCGCACGGCTCGTCACTTCCTCGCCGGTGCCCCACAAAATCGTGTAGAACGGAAGGGCATTGATCACCTTTTCCTTCGGAACGACCGATACCGTATCCGCCACCCCGTTTTCGACAAAATCGATCGAAGCAACACTGCCCGGTTCAGAAGAGCCAAGCCAGTGCTCGTCATATCCCATAATGACGACATAATCCGCCACGATACCCTGTTCCTCTCTGTTATAGTGATCAGTGTAGCCGGTCGGTACATAATTGTCGATAGAGAATATGATTCCATTTAATCGGCATGCCACGCTCAGCTCCCGGACAAACTGGATATAATCATCCGCCGCATCCTGCGGGATCTGCTCAAAGTCGAGATTGATACCGTCGATTCCGTTGTTTTGCACCTGACTTAACAGGTTGTCAATCAAAAGCTTCCGTTTACTGGTATAGGAAAGAACAGCCTTCGTATCGACCCCCTTGTTCGTAAAGTTGTCGAGCATGGCCCACACCTCAATCCCCCTTGCATGCATGCTGCTCACATAAGCGGCATCGGCAAAAGAGGAAAAATTGCCTTCATTGTCACTGAGGGCAAACCACGTCGGGGCAATCGTGTTGATACCCTTCGTGTTTTGCAGGTAAGAATCAATATTCGCATTCGCATCGGTGTTCGTCACAAGATTCCACACCAGATTGATCTTGTAATCCTTTGTGAGAGACGAATATTCAGGCAAAGCCACGTCCTCGACCGGAGTCTCCGTCTCCTCCTGCATGTCCTCAAGACGCTTGTTTTCGACATAGCCGATCACAGAGCCTTCCGTCTTGACCTTCGACCAGTTCTCGAGCTGCTCCAAAACAGTGACCCGGTCTCCCGCATAGACATCCTGCAGAATCTCGCTTTTCACGCCGCCTCTTAATCGAACCTGTGTATTTTTTTTGATCGCAGCGGTCTGCTTTGTTCCCCACTCTGTGTGAATCTGTATCCGGTCAGGTGCACTCATCTCGCTGTAGGAGAAATTCGCAAACTTTCTCAGATAATCGACTGCGACATAAACGGTATCGTCCTCGAATTCCACGAGCGCATGCTCCGCAGGCACCAGCTTCCCGTTCTCCGTATAGCCGGTGTCCAACAGCTTTACCGTCACGGAATCGGTCGGCATTGTATAGATCAAAAGCTTCTCATTATAATCGTAATAAAATCTTTCATCCAGTTTTTCCTTTATAAAGGAAAGCGGAAGGTAATAGTTTTCTCCGCGCACAAGCGCTTTCTCCGGACGGAGCTCGTCCCCAAGAATAATCGCTGCCTCATTCTGACCTGTCACGCCGAAATACTCAAATAAATCCGCTCTTTCGTTTGAATACGAGTACTTTTCTATCAGTCCGGAACCAAATCCGACGGCAACCGTAATCACAATCAAAGCGACGGCAATCAGCACCGGCACAATCCTTTTTTTCATGTGTCTTCCTCCATGCTACCTATGTGGTGATAAACCAATCATGCCAAGCCTCGATGTCAAAAATGCTCAATCAAAATAAATTATAGCAGAAGGACTTGCGGAAAGGAAGTATTCCTTTTTATAAATAGGGCAATCGCTGAAAGCTGCTTACGGAATAGTGGCAGGATTCAGCCATTGCTCTATTTTATATAACCCTGCGTGACCGCCGACGGCGTTTTTGAATGGGCGGTATACGTGACAGTCCGCAAACGGCTTGTCCGTGAACTGTCACCGCCTGCCGGATTCCGCTTTCCCTGTATGCTTCCCCGCATACACACCAATACGATTGACTTATAGAGACTGCGCCCTCAGCTTCCTGTTCCCCTTCCGGCACTCGCCGCACACGAAAGGCGGGATTGCCCGCCCTGCATGGCGGCGGCATCATCATGACTTTTGTGCGGCATCCGGAAGCATCCGGACTGAGTCATCGCTCCTTCATTTACGATGCAGTCATCAGCGCCTGTCTGCTTCACCGGATGGCATAAAATTCCCTTTTCCTCCTCTCCCTATTTGCCCGTTTTCCAAAAGGTTCGTGATATATCCTGCAAATAGCTGAATAATTTTGTAAAGATTGTTGATACTGAAAAAAACTGCAAAAGATGAACCGGACGCGTATAAAAAACTTGTGTGCAAAATAAAATACTGAATGAACACTGAATGCTTCAAAAATAAAATGATTGAATGATATAACTGGAATACTAGGATTTTGTCCGACCCAAGCACGAAGCTTGTAAGACGATTTCTCACTGCGGAGAAATATAGATACAGGAGAACTCCTGTAAATGCTTAAAGATCGATGGAACACCATCGCAATCTGTTTTGTACGCCATGCCCCCTTCCAATACACAGATTGTCCGGTTGCATCTTTGCGCCTATTATATTACAATGATGTCAGTTTAGCAAGTATTTTATCAAATTTTCTTAAATTTTCTTAAACTGGCACGAACTTCTATTGACGAAATACACTATAAAGTATAAGATTAAATTAACGTAGAAAACGTTGATACTATGGCATTTTGTCAGGTTTTTCAGTAAACTGCCAGACATCCGGCCGAGTGTCGGATACCTGCACGGGAAAGGATGTGAGAATATGAAAATCGAAAAAGTAAATGATCATCAGATACGCTGTACCCTCACGAAAGCGGACTTGATTGACCGCGAATTGAAAATCAGCGAGCTCGCCTACGGCACGGAAAAGGCCAAGAATCTTTTCCGGGATATGATGCAGCAGGCAGCCTACGAATTCGGCTTCGAAGCAGAAGACATTCCTCTTATGATTGAAGCGATTCCGTTAAACGCAGAATGTATTGTCCTGATTATTACAAAGGTGGAGGATCCTGAGGAGCTCGACACACGCTTTTCGAAGTTCGCTCCATCCATCCATGAGGAGGATGATTATACCGAGGATGACCCGGCAGATGACATCATGAATCTGTTCCGAAGACTGCAGGGTACATCGCTCGAGGAGAATATACATTCCAGCGCCCACAGCGTCAGAAGTGCAGCCTCAAAGTCTTCTGATGCGCAGCAGGCACCGCCGGCAGAGGATGAAGCAAAGGAAAATGTGTTCAAGATGTACTGCTTTGACAGCTTCGACCAGCTGATTCATCTTGCCCATGTGTTAAAAGGCTTTTATAACGGTCTGAATTCTGTCTACAAGGATCCTGTGAACAATGATTATAAACTGATTATCTATCAGAGCGAGCACACCACACAGGATTTTAACCGTGTATGCAATATTCTCTCCGAATACGGACGCTACGAGCGGTTCTATCCTGCTTATTTCTCCTATCTGGAGGAGCATTACGAACCTTTGCGCAAGGGCGATGCCCTTCAGACGCTCTCACAGTTATAAAACACGCAAAATAAAAAAGTACATCGGCACTCCGGTGTACTTTTTTTGCTGTTTCATTTGTTGGCAGCCCGATATGGGTCATCCCTCAATATCGTTGATCTGCTTGATGAGCGCATCCACGTCCATGCCGTGAACCATCGCTGCCTCCTCAATGGACTCCGCCTGCGAAGCCGGGCATCCCAGACAGTGCATGCCCATCTCCAGAAGAACCGGGACGCAGGAAGGCTTTATGCTCAAAATCTCACCAATCGTCATTTCCTTTGTAATCTCACTCATGTCACTTCTCTCCTTTACCGATCAGACATCCAGTGCAGCAGAAACGAAATCATTGACCGTTTCACATATCTGCGCTTTCATCTGCTATACTAGTGTAGCGTTTGACTTTATTTGCTATTAGGTAGTATAACTCTTCCTTTGAATTTTATCAATCTTTTTTATTTTAATCTGTATGATTTCATCTATGACAAACGTTCCTTTTACGCTATTTACATTTTACTGGTTAAATTTTTAACATTCCGCCTCAAACGCTGTATTTTAGACGTTTTGTATAGAAAAAAGAACACTCTGCTTCCTTGACTGTGCAACATGAAACCGATATAATCAGTTATAGAAGTCGTGCATAAATTTTATGCGGTACTAATCACTATTCGGCGCAAGCCGTTTCACAACTAAATTATTCAAAATTTAAGAGGAGGCTATAGCAAAATGAGACCAGAATGGACAGATTTTGTAGGCGGCAAATGGGAGGATGAAATTAACGTCAGAGATTTCATCCAGAAGAATTACACACCATATGATGGTGATGAATCCTTCCTTGCAGGATCTACACAGAACACAAAGGATTTGTGGGCACAGGTTATGGACCTGAGCAGACAGGAGCGTGAAGCCGGCGGCGTTCTTGACATGGACACCAAGGTAGTTTCCACGATTACCTCTCACGGTCCTGGATACCTTGACAAATCCAAAGAGACAATCGTCGGATTCCAGACAGACAAGCCGTTCAAGCGTTCTATGCAGGTATACGGTGGAATCCGTATGGCAGAGAAGGCATGTGCAGACAACGGATATGAGGTCGATCCTGAGATCAGCGAGTTCTTCTCCGTACACAGAAAGACGCACAACGCAGGCTGTTTCGACGCTTACAATCAGGAAATGAGAGCTTGCCGTTCCTCACACGTTATCACAGGTCTTCCGGATGCTTACGGACGCGGACGTATCATTGGCGACTACAGACGTGTCGCATTATACGGTATTGACCGTCTTCTTGAGGATAAGCAGGCACAGAAGGATTCTACCGGACGCGTGATGACAGATGATGTAATCCGTCTTCGCGAGGAGCTTTCCGAGCAGATGACTGCCCTGAAGCTGATGAAGGAAATGGCAGCTTCCTACGGATGCGATATTTCCAAGCCGGCTTCCAACGTACAGGAAGCAATTCAGGCTACGTACTTCGGTTATCTTTGTGCTGTTAAGGAGCAGAACGGTGCAGCAATGTCCCTCGGACGTACTTCCACCTTCCTTGACTGCTACGCACAGAGAGACTTACAGAACGGAACGTTCACAGAGGAGCAGATTCAGGAGTTCGTTGACCACTTCATTATGAAGTTAAGATGCGTAAAATTCGCTCGTACACCGGAATACAACCAGATTTTCGCAGGCGATCCGGTATGGGTTACCGAGTCCATCGGAGGTATCGGCATTGACGGACGTCACATGGTTACAAAGATGTCCTTCCGTTATTTAAATACTTTAACAAACTTAGGTTCTTCGCCGGAGCCGAACCTGACCGTACTTTGGTCTACAAGATTACCGGAGAGCTTCAAGAGATACTGTGCGAAGATGTCGATCCAGTCCTCTTCCATCCAGTATGAGAATGACGATCTGATGAGAGTGACACACGGCGATGACTACGGTATTGCATGCTGCGTATCTTCTATGGTAATCGGTAAGCAGATGCAGTTCTTCGGAGCAAGAGCAAACCTTGCAAAATGTCTGTTATACTCTTTGAACGGCGGTGTAGACGAGGTTACCAAGAAGCAGGTTGGTCCTAAGTATCGTCCGGTCGAAGGCGATGTTCTTGACTACGATGATGTTATGAGCAAGTTCACGGATATGATGGAGTGGCTGGCAGATGTATATGTAAATACTCTGAACGTTATCCACTATATGCACGATAAATACTGCTACGAGAGAGCTCAGATGGCTCTGCATGACAGAGATGTACTTCGCTACTTTGCAACAGGTATCGCAGGACTTTCCGTAGTAACAGACTCTCTGTCAGCTATCAAGTATGCAACTGTAAAGCCGATCAGAGACGAGGACGGCGTGATTGTTGACTTTGAGACGACCGGCGAGTTCCCGAAATACGGTAACGACGATGACCGTGCAGACAAGATCGCACATGACCTTGTTGAGAAGTTCATGATCATGATCAGAAGACATCATACCTACAGAGATTCGTTCCCTACCATGTCCGTACTCACGATTACTTCTAACGTAACATATGGTAAGGCAACAGGTAACACACCGGATGGACGTAAGAAAGGTCAGCCATTCGCTCCGGGCGCTAACCCAATGCACGGACGTGATACTCACGGAGCAGTCGCTTCCTTATCTTCTGTATCGAAGCTTCCGTTCGAGTACGCACAGGATGGTATCTCCAATACCTTCACCATTATCCCGGGCGCTCTCGGAAAAGAGGATCAGGTATTTGCAGGCGATATCGAAGTCGATCTGAACAACTAATTGTATATCATCGTTACTGCTCACATTTTGGGCAGTAACGGATATTCTAAAAAGGAGAGTAAACAATGGATGAGAATGCAATGATTGATGACCTTGTAAAAATGCTGGATTCCGGCATGACGAAGGGTGTTGGTCACGTGAATGTAGATGTTGACAAGAACATTGAAGGCAGCAAGCAGGTCGAGACAATGGGATGCACAGACTGTTCCCGCACGCCTCTTGCGTGTTCCGTTCCTACTCTTCACCAAGGTTTAGAAGATTACGAATAACTTTATAACCAATCACTTATTATTTACAAAAAAGGAGGATTTCATTATGGAAGCAAGTGCAACACAGGTAGATAACTTAGTATCTTTATTAGACGGATATGCAACAAAGGGCGGACATCACTTAAATGTCAACGTATTAAACAGAGACACTTTATTGGATGCCCAGAAGCACCCGGAGAATTATCCGCAGCTGACAATCCGTGTATCCGGATATGCTGTAAACTTCATTAAGCTGACACCGGAACAGCAGAACGACGTTATCTCTCGTACGTTCCACACACACCTTTCCGAATAATCGATTCGGGAATTGGGCTGCATGGCGAATAAGCCATTTGCAAAAAGAGAATGCTGGTTACTGACAGCGATAGGCAGTATCAAACAATACACCCGTAGGAAAATCCTGCGGGTGTGTTTTTACCCTATTCCTGTTTCTATTACCTACCACTACTTTTATGAAAGGAATTTACATCATGAGCGGACGAATTCATTCACTGGAAAGCTTTGGAACGGTAGACGGCCCGGGAACACGCTTTGTCGTCTTTGTGCAGGGCTGTCCGATGCGCTGTGCCTACTGCCACAATCCGGACACATGGGATATGACAGGCGGCAAGATCATGGAAGCTTCCGAGATCATTGAGCAATATGAAAGAAATAAGGCATTTTACAAAAGCGGCGGAATTACCGTCACAGGGGGCGAGCCTCTGATGCAGGTCGATTTCCTGATTGAGCTGTTTACCCTGGCAAAGGAAAAGGATATTCACACCTGTATCGATTCCTCCGGCATCGCTTTCAACCGGAATAACGCTGCCTTTATGGAAAAGCTGGAGCACTTAATGACCTTGACGAATCTGGTCATGCTGGATATCAAGCACATTGACCCGGAAAAGCATTTGGAGCTTACAAGCCAGCCGAACGCAGGCATTCTGGATTTCGCCAAATACCTGGACGAAAAAGGCGTGGATATGTGGATTCGCCATGTCGTCGTTCCGGGAATTACCGATCAGGATGAGTACCTTTATAAGCTCGGCTATTTTATCGGACAGTTCCATAATCTCAAGGCGCTCGATGTACTGCCGTACCACACGATGGGTATTGTCAAATACGAAAAACTCGGTATTGAGTATAAGCTGAAGGGTGTTCCCGATATGGACAAGGAGAAGGTCATCGAAAAGAAGAAGGTCATTTTGGACGGAATCAAGCAACGCCGCAAGGAGCTTGACAATTTTTAAAAAATGGCATGGCGATATGCGTTACCATTTGCGAACGGTTAGTCCGTGAATGGTAACGATTTACTAACGGAAACTTGGAATCATGTCTTGTAATTCCATTGTTTTTGTATTAAAATGAGTATAGACGCGGCGGTGAGCATACTTCATCGCAGACTGTCAACGAAGTAGAAAAAATATTTTGTATGAAGGAGGCTGGAATTATGGCATATGCAATTGGTGACGCTTGTGTAAGCTGCGGAGCATGTGAGGCTGGATGTCCGGTAGGAGCAATCTCTATGGGTGATGGTAAATTTGAAATCGATGCGGATAAATGTATCGATTGCGGTTCCTGCGCTGGAGGATGCCCTGTAGGAACGATCTCTCAGGCATAATGCAGACGGATGCGTCGCTTACAGTCACGGAGTGAGCTGTGATGACGTGAAGCTGCAAGGCGAAAAAGATATAACAAAGAGACAGGTCAGTACATAACAGCCTGTCTCTTTTTATATGGTCTATATGTCCAAACGTGAAATATATCCCGGAACATGCCCGCTCGCTACGACATGCCGCGATTCGTGCCAAGCTCCAGATTTGCAAACTTCGTGTACTGCGGCAGCCACGCAAGCTCCACCGTTCCGATCGGACCGTTTCTCTGCTTTGCAATGATAATCTCCGAGATTCCCTTCCGGTCTGTCTCCTTGTTGTAATAGTCATCCCGGTAAATGAACATGACGACATCGGCATCCTGCTCGATGGCTCCGGATTCACGCAGATCGGACAGCATCGGTCTGTGGTCGGGTCTCTGCTCCACGGCACGGCTGAGCTGTGACAGCGCAAGCACCGGCACATTCAGCTCCCTCGCAAGCGCCTTTAAGGAACGTGAAATATCGGAGATTTCCTGCTGTCTGGAATCCGATCTGCCGCTGCCCGACATGAGCTGCAGATAATCAATAATAATCATTTTCAGACCATGCTCCAGCTTGTATTTGCGGCATTTACTTCGAAGCTCTGAAATCGTGATGCCCGGTGTATCATCGATAATCAGCTTGGAATTTCCGATTGTGTTGGCGCTCTCTATGAGCTTCTCCCACTCGTCATCCATCAGCTGCCCTGTTCGGAGCTTTTGCGCATCCACGCTCGACTCAAGGGAAAACATACGGTTTACAAGCTGCTCCTTCGACATTTCGAGAGAAAAGATCGCCACACATTCATTCTGCTTGAATGCGACATTCTGGGCAATATTCAGGACAAACGCCGTCTTTCCCATAGAAGGTCTGGCGGCAATCAAAACGAGGTCAGACGGCTGCATTCCGGCGGTACGATAGTCCAGATCAAGAAAGCCCGTGGCAATTCCGGTAACGTTGCCGTGCAGCTTGGATGAAATCTCAATCTTGTCCATCGCGTTCATGACAATCTGCCTGATCGGAACAAAATCACTGGAGCCGCGCCTCTGAATCAGGTCAAAAACCCGCTTCTCCGTATCCTCCAAAATAAATTCCGTGCTTTCCTTGCCCTGATAGCAGGTGTTTGCAATATCCTCGTTCAGTCTGATCAGCCTGCGCAAAAGCGCCTTATCTGCGACAATTCTGGCATAATGACGGACATTTGCGGATGTCGGCACCATCGCAACGAGATCCCGGATAAATTCGAGACTGCTGACCTCCGGCGGCACATCCTTTTCCTTGAGGCGGTTCTGCAGTGTCACAACGTCCACAGAGCTGCCCTCATCGTGCAGCTCCACCATCGCATCAAAGAGGACACCATATTGTTTGTTGTAAAAGTCTTCACTTGTAATGATTTCGGACGCAATCACGATTGCCTCCGCATCCAAAAGCATAGAACCTACAACCGACTGCTCTGCTTCTACGCTCTGCGGCATCGTCCTTTTCAGTACAGCTTCATCTACCGGCATACTTCTTCCCTTCCTGCTCTTTCCGTTCTGCCTGCGACCGTTTGTGCCTATTTTCGCTTTTCTTCCGCCGCATTCACATAAACAGCCGCACTAGTGCACTGGTGCAGCGGTCCTCATTTCTCCTCTTCGACCTTGACCTTGAGAGAAGCCGTCACCTTCTGGTGAAGCTTTACCTTCACCTCAAAGATGCCGAACCCTTTGATCGGATCGGCTAATGCAATTTTCTTTTTGTCGATTTCCTTATTATACTTTGCCTTGTACGCTGTTGCAATTTCCTTGCTGGAAACGGAACCGAAGGCTCTGCCGCCCTCACCCGCCTTCATTTTGACTACGACCTCCTGTGTCTCCATAACCTTTGCAAATTCCTGTGCATCGGCAAGCGCCTGCGCTGCAAGCTTCTCCTCGTTCGCATTGTGAAGCTTCAGATCGTTCAGGTTCTTGTTTGTCGCCTCTACCCCGATTTTCTTCGGCAGCACATAATTTCTCGCAAAACCATCGTTTATATCAACAACGTCGCCCTTTTTCCCTAATTTTTTTTCATCCTGTAACAAAATCACCTTCATGCTAAATTTCACCTTCCTGTATCATTTTCGATAATGTTTCCTTCAGCCGGCTCACTGCCTGCTCCACAGACACATCCGTCAGCTGTGCTCCGGCGATGTTCATATGACCGCCTCCGCCAAGCTTCTCCATAATAATCTGCACATTGACCTCATCAATACTTCTTGCGCTGATATAGATCATCTGATTGTATGGGGTAAACACAAAGCTCGCCTTGATTCCGTTGATGTTGAGCAGCTCGTTCGCCGCCTGTGCACCGATTACCGTCGGGCTCTCCACGCCGTCGGAATGGCAGACGGAAATCGCATACTCATTCTCATAGATCGTTGCCCGGCTGACGGTATCTGCCTTTGCCCGGTAATCATCCGCATCGTCCCGGAACATCTTGCGCACCCTTGTCACATCTGCGCCGTTTCTCCGAAGGAATGCCGCTGCCTCAAAGGTTCTCACACCTGTCTTTGTCATAAAATTGTTCGTGTCAATCATGATTCCCGCATACAGACAATCCGCCTCAGAGCCCTTGATCTTCACGCCGTCCCCGATATACTGCAAAATCTCGGCTACAAGCTCACACGCACTGGAGGCATACGGCTCCACATAAGAAAGCGTTGCGTTCTCCACCACTTCATCACCCTTGCGGTGATGGTCAAGCACGACGATCGTGCGGCAGCTTTTTAAAAGCTCCGGACACTCCGTGATGCTTGGACGATTGACATCCACGACAACCAGAACCGTTCCCGCATTGCTCAGCTCAAGCGCCCGTGCATGGTTGACAATGACCTCTTCCTCCTCCGCATTGCTCATAAAAGCATCGACCAGAGGCTTAATTGTGCTGTTGATGTCATCGATGACAATATGCGCCTCTCTGCCCAGAGTCAGTGCTGCCCGGTATATACCGACGGAGGCACCAAAGCTGTCCACATCCGTCATACGGTGTCCCATGACTAAAACGCGTTCCTTCGTCGTGATCAGTTCTCTGAGTGCCTGCGCCTTCACACGCGCCTTGACACGCGTATTTTTCTCCATCTGCTGGCTCTTGCCCCCATAGTAGGTAACACCGGACGGTGTCTTGACAACCGCCTGATCGCCGCCGCGTCCTAGCGCAAGGTCAATGGCTGCCTTTGAGAACTCGTAGTTCTGCGCATAGCTGAGTCCGTCGCTTCCGATACCGATACTCAGGGTCAGGGACATCTCATTTCCGATATTGATCGTCTTGATCTCCTCCAGCAGATCGAACTTCTTCTCCATCAGCTGCTTAAGCGACTTTTTGCGGATAATCACAAAGAATTTATCCTTCTCCATCTTTTTGACAATGCCGTCGAGGGAACCGAAATACTTATTCAGCTTTCTCTCCACAATCGCAGTGAGCAGAGAGCGTCTGACCTCCTCGACCGTCTCGAGTGCTTCCTCATAGTTGTCAATATACAAAAGTCCCGTCACCAGACTCTGGTTATCGTTTTCCAGCAAGGCAAAATTCAGCGCCGTCTCATCAAAGAGATAAATGGCTGTCAGATACCCGTCGTACTCCTCATCGGTCTGCAGCATATCACTGTTTTGCACCATCTCTTTCAGCGGAATTTTCTTCAGCTTTACATGGTAATCATTCTCGTCATGGGAGAGCTTCAGCTCCATGAAGTCCTGCTCTCCGGGCAGTTTGTCCTTCGTGATTTCCGGAAAGATCGTCGTGATCGATTTATGATATCCCTTTTCCTTGTGAACGACCGTCTCGAACATTTTATTCATCCACAGGATCTTGCCGTTCTCGTCGAGCAGCGCATGCGGCAGCTCCAAATCCCTCAGCAGCTGCTTCTGAATCTGCCCATACTGCGTCGCAAAGCTGATGAGCTCGTTCATAAGCATCGTCCGGTTGTAGCTGAGCAGAATCAGGCTGGTAAGCAGATAAAGAAGCACAAAAGCAGCTAAAACGGCACCTGCCTTCCAATCGACATTGATAATATAAAAATCTATGACAGCGAGTAATATACCCATCAAAAGAGAGGCCTGAAAATACAGGCGCAGTCTTCCTTTTATTCTGACTTTATGTTTCACGATTCGTACCCCACTTTTCTTCCTCAGACCATTCGTAAACACCTTGTCTTCCCCAAATATCCGTCTCACGCCACGGTCCGCTGCGCGGTCAGTAATCCCGTCACCCTAACCCCTATCTTATCACACTTTCATACAATTTACAAACAGAACGTAAGCGTGGTAAAATATAGGAAAAACAGAGGTTGGGAAACAGGATATGTCAGAAAATAAAAATCATATGTTGGAAAAAGAATTCAGACAGGCAACGATTATTTTAGCCTCGGGCTCGCCGAGACGGCGGGAGCTTTTGACGCAGGCGGGCATTCCGTTCACCGTCGTCAAGTCCGACTGCGACGAAACCTCGCTGCTCGAGGAGCCTTCCGCCTACGCCGAAGAGCTGTCACTCCGAAAGGCAGAGGATGTCTTTTCCAAGCTGGGCACTGACTATGCGGACAGCTATGTGATTCTTGCCGCAGACACGATCGTCTCTTACGGGGGCGAGATTCTCGGCAAACCGCAGGACGAGGCAGAGGCTCTGGATATGCTGGGACTGTTAAACGACCGGACGCATCAGGTGTATACGGGCGTGACGCTTTTTCAGATTCAAAGCGGAGACAGAACGGCAGTCACCTTCTCCGAGCGGACGGATGTCACGTTCTATCCGATGTCGCGCATCGAGATGAAGAATTATATCGCCACCGGCGATCCGCTCGACAAGGCTGGAGCATACGGCATCCAGGGTCCGTGCGCCATCCACATCAAAGAAATAAAGGGAGACTACAACAATGTGGTAGGTCTCCCCTTAAGCCGTGTTTATCAGGAACTGAAAAAGCTCTTGTATTAAAAAAGTGACCAACAAACCGTATCTCAGGTCTGTTGGTCTCTCGTTTAGTCGCAGGTGTATGGCATCAGTGCCACATGTCTTGCTCTCTTGATTGCTACCGTGAGGGCTCTCTGGTGCTTTGCACAGTTGCCTGTAATTCTTCTAGGAAGAATTTTGCCTCTCTCTGAAACGTATCTTTTTAACTTGTTTGTATCTTTGTAGTCAATCGTGTTATCCTTGCCGCAGAATACGCATACTTTCTTTCTTCTGCGAACTCCGCCTCTTCTCTTCATTCCGCCATCTGGTTTGTCAGATTTATTAAAAGCCATGATTTTGCCTCCTATCTTCGATCCTAGTTAAATGGGAGTTCCTCGTCAATTCCGTCCGGAATATTCATAAAGCCTTCCCCTGCCGGCATTGGTGCAGGTGCTGCGTTGTTTGCGTAACCGCCGCCGAATCCGCTGTTTTGCTCGGAGCTTGCTTTGCTCTCCGCAAATTCCTGGTCCTCGACGACAACCTCCGTTGTATAGACCTTCACGCCATCCTTGTTCGTATAGCTTCCGGTCTGAATACGTCCGGTAATTGCAATCTTAATTCCCTTGCGGAAATACTTCTCGGCAAACTCGCCGGCTCTTCCGAATGCGACACAGTTGATAAAATCTGCGGTCTGTCCATCCTGACTGCTGCGGCCCCTGCGGTCTACAGCGAGTGAATATCTCGCGATTGCAAGAGGAGATTCGCCCTGTGAATATCGCACCTCAGGGTCTCTGGTTAAACGTCCCATTAAAATTACTTTGTTCATATTTTTATCCTCTTCTATTTCTCGTCCTGTCTAACGCACAAATATCTGATGACATTTTCCATAATACGAACTCTGCTCTCAATCTGAGCAGGAACGGTTGAGTCCGCATCGAACTGAATGAAATAGTAGAATGCCTCTTTCATCTTCTGAACTTCGTAAGCCAGTCTCTTCTTACCCCATTCATCAACGTTCGTAATTTGTCCACCGAATCTCTCGATATAAGCTTTTACTTTTTCAATCGTAGCAGCTCTCTCGTCATCTTCAAGCTTCGCGCTGACAACAACGGCTAATTCATATTTGTTCATTACCTGTTACCTCCTTTTGGTCTCTGGCCTCTTATCTATGTAAGAAGCAAGGAAAATTGATATATCACGAGTAATTAGATTACCACATTTTGCATGGAAAATCAAGCCTTTTTGCAAAGTTGTCTCGTATTTTTTTCCACGAGGCTCCTCGCCAGCATGACCTGATGTCCGCAGCCGGCACACTTTAAACGAAAATCCGCACCTACCCGCAAAATTTCCCACTCCTTGCTCCCGCACGGATGCTGTTTTTTTAAAGTAACGATGTCACCGACCTGATAGTCGTACTGATTCATGGTCTGTCTTTTCCTCCCGATTCTGATT
>JAFUZE010000295.1 GCA_017476765.1 Lachnospiraceae bacterium | reverse complement strand
CCCGATGGAAAAATTTATGGACTACTGCAAATTGGGAAAGGCGGTCGATAAGAGCAATTTGCGTGTCCCGATCTTGTATTATATTTACACGACTTACTTTGATTCCGGTGTGCGGGATGAGTTGTCGTGTGTCTGTGAAGATTTTTTCCTGTACAATCATATCGGGAAGCCGTCTGAGATGAGTGCTCATGCTGCGGACTACGGCAAGGAGGAGCTGATCTTTTTTCTCAGATATGTATGTATTCCCCAGATCATGGGTCCGGTGCTGCTCAGCATCAGGAACTCAAAGGAATTGGATCAGGAGAGAATCAATATCTGCCAGTTCCTGCGCACGCTCGATCCGGAAAATGAAGAAGCATACGAGCAGGAGATACGGGATATCACACATAAGCTTGTCATCAATGAGGGCTTAAAAACGATTGAGAACAGTAAAATCCATGTCAATACCGAGGGGATTAAATCGAGAATATCAAACAATCTGAAAACAGTCTTTAACAACTATATGTATTACCGCAACCTGAAGCTGGATGTATTTTTGGATACGATAAACAGCCTTGAGGACGGCGGTATGGTTCAGATTGATTTCTTATTTGACACGCCGCAGATGTTTGAGGAAATCGTCAATACGATCAGGAACGAATTTGTTTCGGGCGGTGAGTATGGGCTTGACGGGTATCTGAGCATGAACATCCGTCATGGGACGCTGTCGGATCAGCTCCGGGCGCCGCTTGCGAAGGTCGGTCTGCTGGCACCGTATCAGGTCGAGACGGGAACCTGTGAGGTGAGCAGAAGATGGCTGGCAAAGGTGCGAAACGGCAGCGATCGGGAGAAGCTCAAAGCAGCGATCATAGCATTTAACAGGGAGACCGAGGGAATTATTGAGTATGTGAGGAAAACGTTAATTCAAATTTCCACGGAAGAGAAGCCGACGGACGGAATTTTTGATTATTCCTGGGATGATTCCAACCTAAAGACTCTGCAGACGTTCTTGACGGAAAACTGTGAGTTTGACGATTTTATCGATCAGGTATTTGAGTATCTGTGGACCATTACCGAGCGCAATCTGGAAAAGATGAAGGAGGTTATCCGAAACGAAATCAAGCAAAAATATATCGACGCATTTGCCAGACTACAGGCGGTTGTAAGGAATATCCATGAACAGGCACCGCTTCCCGAGGCTTTACGCTGGATCAGCGAAGCGCAAAACGAGATGGACGGAGCACTGGAAAAGGTCTGCAACTGGTTTAAGCGCAGTGCGGAAAGCAGGCATGCGGATTTTGACCTGGATCTGGCGTTTCAGATCGGTTTTAAGATGATTCAGAATATTCATCCCGAAAAGAAATTTGAGGTGCGCAAGCTGCAAAAGGAGCTTGACGAACAGATTGCGGGAATCTATCTGAAAAACTATTGGTATATTTTTTATACGCTGTTTGACAACGTATCCAAATATGCGCTTGAGGAGAATGGCGTGATTTCCATCAGCTGCAGCCTGAAGGCGGATTCGCAGGGAGTCTTGATTGAAATGACCAATGTCTATGACTGTGCAAACGGCGTGGAAGCCGAGGAAGCGAAGATACAGACTGCACTCGCTTTGATTTCCGATAAAACCTATCTGGCGAGGGCAAAGCAGGAGGGCGGTTCGGGTATCCCGAAGATTTATAAGCTGATGTCAGTGGATCTGGACAAAAAAGCGAGCATAGACTACGCCTTCTCAAAAGAGAAGAATCAGTTTACCATCCGAATCGAAGGGAGAAATAAATGAAGCTTTTAATTATAGAGGATAATCTGAATAAACTGAAAAACATCCGGGAATTTGTGAAAAAGACCTATGCCGGTGCCGACATCCACGATGCCCTCTCCTATACCGCAGGGCTGCGGCGAATCTATGATCAGGAGTGGGATGTGATTCTGCTTGATATGTCACTGCCGATTTACGATATGAGCGAGCAGGAGACAGGCGGCGATAAGAAGTCCATTGCGGGCAAGGAGATTATGAAAAGGATGGTATACAGAGACATTCTGATTCCCACTATCGTCATTACACAGTTCGATACGTTCGGCGAGCGGGAAATCTCAATCCATACATTAAATGAGGAATTTAAGGAAACCTTGAGTGAAGTGTGGCGGGGGACGATCAATTATGAGGATTCCACAAACAAATGGATGTCCGAATTAAAAATACTTTTGGATAAGATTACGGAGGAGCAGGCAGATGATCAGGATTTTGATTGTTGACGATAAGACGGAAAAGCAGGGCGAGATTGCAAAAGTGATACAGAGTGTGGCAGAGGGCAGGGAGGATGTGGAGATCAAAACGGCATCCTATGTGATTGATGCAAAAAACATACTTGTAAAGACCAATATCGATATTATGATTCTGGATATCTGCCTGCCGTTTCGCCCCGGTGATGAATTGCAGAGAGACGGCGGAATTAAATTGTTAAAGGATATCAAAGGCAGCGACCGGTATACTTATCCAAGGTATGTCATCGCATTATCCGAGCACGAGGAGCTGGCACAAAAATTCCGGCTCGAGGAGGGGATTATCCATACGTCCATTTTTTATAATCCGGCTTCCAATGAGTGGCAGATCCGTTTATCGGAGAGTGTCAAGGCGGCGGTCTCCATTATGGCGAATAATATCGTGAGAAGATCGTATGATTATGACATTGCCGTCATCTGCGCTTTGCCGGAGGAGGCGGAGGTCGTAAGGCAGGGGCTGAGTGATGTGCGGGAGCTGAGCCTTCCCGATGACGATTACATCTATTTTAACGGGCATTATGAGAGGGACGGTAAAAAGGTCAGGGTCATCCTCACGCAATCTGCGCATATGGGTATGGTTCAGGCGGCAACGCTTGCTACAAAGCTTATTTATAACTTCGCCCCCAGATATCTGGTCATGACAGGAATTGCAGCAGGAATCAAGGAGAAGGTCAATCTGGGGGATGCGGTTGTCGCCGAATACGTCTGGGATTACGGAGCCGGAAAGGAAACGCTCGACGGCGATGCGGCGGTTCACAAAAACACGATTCAGCAGGTGACGCTGGAAACCCAGATCGCAACGATGGTAACCCGGTTAGCGGCGGATGCGGCTGGTCTGGCAGAAATAAAGCGACAGTTTCAAGGCAATAAGCCTGATTATGAGCTTCGATTACATATGGGACCCGTTGCAACAGGCGCTGCCGTGATTGCCAATCCGGAGAAGGTCAAAGAAATACAGGATCACCAAATCAGGGATGTCATTGCGATAGAGATGGAAATTTTCGGGGTATATTATGCAGCAAGGTGGGCAATCTGCCCCAAACCGAAATATCTTGCCGTCAAATCGATTTCCGACTTTGCGGATCAGGAAAAGGATGATGATTATCATAAGTATGCATCCTTTACCAGTGCAAAGATATTTGAAAAGCTGGCAAAAGAATATTTTTCGTACGAGGATTAAACCAAAACGGGAGCGGATTTTTTGTTGCAGTAACTGAAAAGAAGTGTTATACTCTCATCAAAGCATAAGACATTTCACATATTTAACATCTATTATCTGATATATTCCAAAACATGTCTGAGATTTCAAATGCTTTTATATCCAAACACTTAACAGAATAAAAGCAGGAGGTCTCAGAATGGCAAATGAGAAAGATATTGCAGAGAAAACGCTGCAGTCTCTGAATGATGTCTTTGCAGACATAGCGAATGTGCTTCTGTTTCATGGGCAGAGGCGCATAAAGGAAGAGGAGCTGGAACAGGCGAGGAGCAGATCGGCATATACAGGCGAGAAGCGGCTTAGGGAACAGGAGCGTGACGAAGCCAAATTCTGGCACAGGCAGCAAATCCGCATTTCGCTGATTGGGTTAGAAAATGAAACCAGACCGGAGCCGGATTTGCCGCTTCGTGTGATCGGATATGACGGAGCCGGATATCGTGATCAGCTTTATTCCTTAAAAGGGAAGAACGGAAAATACCGAAGAAACAGAAACAAGCGGTATCCAGTGGTGACGATGGTGCTGTATTTTGGCTATGAAAAGCGTTGGAACCAGGCGAGAACCCTGTATGAGGTCATTGGTAAGGGTGGCATGGATGAAGAGCTGAGACCGTATGTCAATGATTATAAGATCAATCTTTTTGAGATTGCATGGCTGACAGATGAACAGGTCGACATGTTCCAAAGCGATTTTCGGATAGTCGCCGATTATTTTGTACAGATGCGCAAGATGGGTACATACAATGGCTCAAAGGAAAATATTGTGCATGTACAGGAGGTTCTGAACCTGATGACATACCTGACGAAGGACAATCGGTTCAGGGAAGCCTATGAAGAAGAACGGAAAGGAGAGGGGATTCATAATATGTGTGAAGTACTTGACAGAATCGAAGCGAGAGGCAGGAGTGCCGGTTTAGAGGAAGGACGAAAAGAAGGTCACCGGAAGGGTTTGGAAGAAGGTCAAAAGGAAGGTCTTAGCGCAATGATTACTGCATTGAAAGCATTCCTCGTTACTCCGGAAGAGATCTGGAACGTTGTCATCAAGAATGAGCCTTATCAGAACGTGACCCTTCAACAGGTGAAGAAATATTTTTGATATTAAACCTGTACCGCTTTAAAAAGCAACCCCTATCTGAAAATAAATTTTAATGGTGGCGACCTGTCTTTCGATACCGGACTCCTGTTTATAAAGGAATTCGCCGAAAAGGTCGGACTGGTCAAGCTCGTTTACCGTCTGTTCAAAACCAATGACACCGCGCTGTTAAGGATTCAATGCAAAAATAAGAGCTTTCTTGAGAACATTGCTCAGGAAAATAGAGCAGTATATATTAAGCTGTATGATTCGGAAAGGGCACAAATGCTGCCGATTTTGACTAAATAGATAAAATCACCGTCATTCTGGCATAGTGGGTGAAAATGTGCTATACTGTAGGAAATTAGTGAAAGCTCTATGAAAGAAGCAGGTGGGTGCGCTATGGCAAAAACGGTTTCAATCGAAACGCAGGATTTTGGTCAGCTGAGGGAGAATGATTATTTATATGTGGATAAGACGGCATTTATCAAACAGTGGTGGAACAGCGGTGATGCGGTGACGTTGATCACACGTCCACGCCGGTTTGGAAAGACGCTCAACATGAGTATGCTGGACTATTTTTTTTCGAATAAACACGAGGGCAGAGGGGATTTATTTGAGGGACTGGATATCTGGACGGATGAGAAATTCCGGAAGCTTCAGGGGACATATCCGGTCATTTTCCTGTCTTTTGCAGGTGTGAAACAGGATACTTATGAGAAGACAAAGGCTGAGATCAATGATTTGATTACAAATGTGTATGACCAATATGCGGATCTCTTACAGGATGACAGATTTACGGACACCAACCGAAAATTTTTTCAAAAAGTGAATGTTGATATGGATGATCCGACAGCTGCCATGTCGCTGAACCGTTTGTGTGAATGGCTCTATAAATATTATGGCAGGAAATGCATCATACTGCTCGATGAATATGATACTCCGCTTCAGGAGGCGTATATTCATGGCTTTTGGGATGAGCTTGTCACTTATACCCGGGCGCTGTTTAACAACACGTTTAAGACAAACCCGTCGATGGAGCGGGGAATTATGACGGGGATTACGAGGGTGAGCAAGGAATCCATTTTTTCGGATCTTAATAACCTCAATGTCGTGACAACGACATCCAGGGAATATGCGACCGCTTTTGGCTTCACTGAGGAGGAAGTGTTTGCCGCGATGGAAGAGCAGGGAATCCCGGAGAAGGAAAAGGCGGAAGTCAAGCGGTGGTATGACGGTTTTACTTTCGGAGCGGTGACGGACATCTACAATCCGTGGTCGGTCACGATGTATTTAAGCAAGGGCGAGTACGGTGCACACTGGGCGAACACGAGCGGAAACGGACTGGTGGGAAAGCTGATCAGGCAGGGCGATAAAGACCTGAAATCGGCGATGGAGGGACTTCTAAACGGAGGTACGGTTAAGGTTGCGATTGACGAGCAGATTATTTTCAACCAGCTTGACACGAACCGCAATGCCGTCTGGAGTCTGCTTCTTGCATCCGGCTATCTGAAGGTACTGCACCGTGAATCTTATCAGGAGGCGGCAAGAGGAAAAGGACCACTCTACACGATGACGCTTACCAATCTGGAAGTGCGCATGATGTTTGACCATATGATACAGGGATGGTTTGATGGGGATGGTTTCTTCCATGAATTTGTTTCCGCCATGTTCAAGGGTGATCTCCGGAGCATGAATCATTATATGAACAAGGTGGCACTCAATACCTTCAGCTATTTTGACACCGGGACGAAGCCTTCCGAACAGACGGAGCCGGAGAAATTTTACCACGGCTTTGTTCTCGGTCTTCTGGTAGACAGTGCGAAAGATTATATCGTAAGATCCAACCGGGAAAGCGGCTTCGGACGCTATGATGTGGTGATGGAGCCCAGGGATAAAGAGAAGCCTGCAGTGATTTTGGAGTTCAAGGTGTTTGATCGGGAGGATGACGAGGAAGGGGTAGAAGATACCGCCCAAAATGCGCTTTTGCAAATTGAGGAAAAGCAGTATGCGGCGGATTTAATCTCGAAGGGGATCGCACGGGAACGGATACTGAAATACGGTCTTGCTTTTGAAGGAAAGAAGTGTTTGATCCGGAAAGGGTAACTCCCCAAAAACTCTTCACTTACCAATCATTTTGAAATAAACTTCAGCTCAATAATAATTGACAAGATCAGGCATAAGCGTTACACTGTGAACATGAAAAAGAAAAATAAATTGGAAGAAATATAGAATGCAAAAGACTTCCATAGGAACAATTGCAGCATGGAGTTAATAAATGAAGATACATGACAAGCTGATTAAACCGGTACGTGAGGCGAAATATCTGGATGTCGAGAACACGGACAGATATCGTTCCATCGTCCGGTTATTTTATTTGAATTACGAAAAGCTAAAGTACTGGATGTATCAGGAGGAGGTATATGAGGAACTGAGGGAGGACTTCTATTTTGCGGATTATACGATGGAGCAGTGTCAGCAGGATCTGTCGGTGTTAAAGGAATGGGGGAATCTTGCAACGATTCAGGACACAAGGAAGGTAAGCACCATTGAGGAGTTTAAAAATAAGAAATTCCGCTATCAGCTTACGGAGACAGCCGTTGAGGTAGAACGTATGATTATCCGTCTGGAGAATCTGTTTATCGAAGGCTCTTCTCTGGAACCGACGCTTTTGGAACGCCTTCGTCAATCGCTTACAAGACTTGATACGATATCAGGAGAGAGCAGGGAAACAATCTATGGATGGTGGAATGACCTAAGCAATGATTTTATCCGTCTCAATCAGAATTATCAGGATTATATGAGAGAGTTAAACAGTGTCAAGGCAGAGGAAATGATGAAAACCAGAGAATTTTTGGTGTTCAAGGATCGGCTCATAGAATATCTCCACGCTTTTGTAAAGAGCCTTCAGCTCAATGTGACTGCAATTGAACAAAGCATAAAAAATGTGAAACCTGAGATCATACAAAAGATACTGGATGAGGTCACTGCTTATGAAATGTCCATTCCAAGAATGGATGTAGAGGTCAACGAGCAACAGATCTATGAACGGCTGAAGGGACGCTTTGAAAATATACAGAGATGGTTTGCCGGAGCAGATGGTGCTGAATCCGAGGCAGCGAAGGTTTTTGACACGACAAACGAGATCATCCGCAAGATTACACGTTATGCATCCCGTCTCAGTGAGCAAAACAGCAGCGGGGCGAATCGCAGGGAGGAATACCGTAAGCTGGCAGGCATGTTTGCAAGAATCCGTGACATCGATGAAGCGCATAAGCTTTCCGCAGTCGTTTTTGGAATGGAGAAACCGTTGCATATAAAAGGAGATTTTGCCAGAGAGACGGAGAGCATAAACAGCGGGGTCTTTGAGGAAAAACCACAGGTCATTACTGTCGCTCCGCGCGTGCGCAATTACAAGGAAAAGGCAAAACGCAGTACCATACAGGATCGCACGAAGGAAAAAGAGGAAGTGCGTCGTGCCATGATTGCCGCAATCGAAGAGGAAAAGCGCCTGATTTCCAACTACATAAAAGATGGAATGCTGGAATTTGCCACTCTGCCGGAAATTACGCCACAGGTCAGGGATGTGTTTCTCACCTGGCTCTCCAAGGGTCTCGAGAATCCATCACACCGGGCAAAGACGGAGGATGGAAAGAGCTATCAAATTAAGCGAAACGATCCGGAAAGTACCTGTACGCTTACATGCACGGACGGGACATTTCGGATGCCGGCATATTGCATTATTTTTGAGGATGATAAAGAGGGAAAAGGATGAATACACTGGAGATTCTGCTTGGCAGGCGGTGGATCTTAAAGAACCGTGACAGAGAATTGTATTACCGGATGAAGGATGAGATCGGAGCAGTCAAGAAGTTTTTGACAGAAAAAATGGGTTATCAGATTATTGTAAATCCATATCTGATAAAGGTGGAAAAGCTTCCTGCAAGAGCGGAGTGCTGGATGGGGATACAGGAATTTACAGCTCCGATGGAATATGCCTTTTTCTGTCTGATTTTGATGTTTTTGGAGGACAAGGAGGCTGAGGAGCAGTTTGTACTTTCTGAGCTCACGGAATATGTGCAGACGCAGTATCTGGAGGAGAAAATAGACTGGACGGTCTATCATTACAGAAGGCACCTGATTAAGGTTATGAAATATTGTGTGGCGGTCGGCATACTGAATGTGGACGATGGCAGCGAGGAAAGCTTTGCAAAGGATGAGGGGAGTGAGGTTTTGTATGAAAACAGTGGCACATCCCGTTATTTTATGCGAAATTTCACGCAGGATATCATGGGTTATACCGATTATACGGACTTTCAAAAGGCGGAGTGGATTGATGTGGATGAAGATCGCGGAATTGTGCGGCGGCAGAGGGTTTACAGAAGTCTGCTGATGACAGTGGGCTTATACCTCTCACAGGAGAATGAAGAGGATTTTGCCTATGTGCGGAATTACCGCAATATGATCCGGGGAGAGCTGGAGGAGCTTTTGCCCTGTGAGCTGCAGGTCTATCGCAGCAGCGCTTACCTCGTGCTCGCACCGGAGTGCCGCATGGGGCGTACACTGCCGGAGGAAAACACTTTGTCGGATATTGTGCTGCTGCTTGCGGGACTGATTCGTAAAAAAGTGGATATCGGCAAGTATGAGGTGCAGATGGATGAGACGATCCGTCTTTCGACAGAAGAATTCCGCAGCCTGATCGAGGAATGCAAGAGATGTTTTGGAGGCGGGCTTATCAAGACATACCGGGAAATGACGATGGAGGAATGTTACCGCGAGCTATCGTCCTATCTGCTTAATCTGGAGCTTGCCGCAAAAGAGAGGGATTCGGTCAT
>JAFUZE010000027.1 GCA_017476765.1 Lachnospiraceae bacterium | reverse complement strand
TGAATATAGCGTTTCATAAACGTGTATCATTTTTCCATTTGCCAAGTGAAAAACGAAACACTCTTTATATATCTCCTGTTTAATAAGAGTGCAGCATTTTTCCGTTGCTGATTCTCATCGAAATGCTTGTACTGCGCAGATCGACCTTATTTTTATGAATATCGCCGCCACTGAATTGTACACGGATTGTCCCTGAGCCGTAAGCAGGCACATCAACCTTTTCATCTCTGAGATCCTTTGACAAAAACAGCTGTCCGCCGGCATAAATTCTGATATCACAGCTTGCGAGCTTAACTGCCCTGTACGGAGTATTGTTTATGAGCAGAAAATCTCCGACATAATCTCCCCCGGACTTAGAAAGCCTCGACAGCTGAATATAGGTCATGGAACTCAGACCGGAACGACCCGCTGTAGGAAAGCTTCTCTCGTTCGCACATACCGTCACCTTGCATGTATACTTTCTGCCATTCCGCTTTGCCGTGATCGTTGCGGTTCCCGGCGTCTGTGCGGTCACCTTTCCTTTCGAGGATACCGTTGCAATACCGTTATTGGATGAGCTCCACTTTGTCTTTCCCGAGCCGCCTGTCAGACTCAGCTTGAGCGTAAACCCTTCTGTGACCGTTGCGTTTTTATAATTCAGGTTTACCGGTTTGACAGTCACGACGCAGGTTGACGTGATGCCCCCGTTTTTCGCTGTAATCTTCGTCTTTCCGCTTTTCAGTCCTTTTACCACGCCCTTTGCGCTGACCGTTGCAACCTTCGGCTTCGAGGACTTGAACGTCGTTTTTCCACTGGCGTTGACCATTTTCAGCGTTGTCTTTTCGCCGACATAAATCGTTGCAGCCGATTTCTTCAGATAAGCGCCGGTCGCTTTGAGCTTAACGCCTCCGAGCTTTTTAAAATATTTATACGCGTAAGAGTTATATTGACACTTCACGGTTTTCAGACCTGTTTCGCCGAATGCATTATAACCGATGAAGGTAACCTTCGGGGACAGTGTAATCGTCTGAAGCTTTTTACAGCTATAAAAGGCATAGGTCTCAATCCGTGTGACGGAATCCGGAATATGGACATCCGTAAGGCTCTCACAATAGCTAAACGCATCCTTTTCAATCACCGTCACCGTGGCCGGTATCGTTACCTTCTGCAGCCCTTCGCATAAATCAAACAGACCGTCCGGAACCTTTGTCATATTCGGTGGGAGCACTACCTCCGTAATATTCGGGCATCTTGCAAAAACGCCGCGCGCAAAGGTTACACTCGTGCAGTTTGAAAAATCAAGCTTTCCAGACAGCGGGCAGTAAAGGAACGCACATTCCCCGATGCTTCTTAAACCGGACGGAAAATCAAACTGTGTCAGCGCTTTGCACGATTGAAATGCCCGGTCTCCGATTGTTTCCAGACCGTCGCCCGCAAATGTAACCTTCTGTAGATTATCACAATAGGCAAACGCCTGCTCTTCAATATTTTTTACTGTTGACGGAATCTGTACGGTCACTGCCACATGATCGACATAAAATGCGCTGCCTCCAATCGAAACAACTGTTTTCCCATCAATCTGCTCCGGTATCACGACATAGGCATCCGTCCCTTTATAATCGGTAATCTCGATACCGCCGCTGATCTCCTTATAGCTGAAATCCGCTTCTGCCGCCAGCGCAGTCATGCCAGACAAAAACATAAAGCACAGGCTCAGCACAATACCGAATCCAAACCGTTTTCCCATGTACCTTTTCCTCCTCTTATCTTTTTGCACATATTTAGATGCCTGAGAAGCTCTCTATTTTAAGCGTTCTCCGACCAGACGGTTTACGAGAGCACCGTCTGCCCTGCCCTTGACCTTCGGCATCAGCCCCTTCATGATTTTGCCTTTGTCGGAAGGAGCGGGACTTTCGATGCCGAGATCGGCGAGCACCTCATCGATTGCATCCTTGATCGCATCCTCGCTCATCTCCTCCGGTGCGAACTCCTGCAAAACAGCAAGTCTCTTCTCACAGGCCTCCCGGATATCCATTCTGTCTTCCGGGGCGAGCTCCAGCGTCTCCTTCGTCTGCTTGATTTCCTTTTTGATGACCTCAAATTCCTCCGCCTCTGTCAGGTCTGCCCTCTTGTCAATCGCCTTATTCTTGAGCGCCGCAAGCAACATCGAGAGCGTTTCCTTTCTGTCTTTATCCTTATTTTTCATTGCAGCAACCATTTCTGCCCTGATCTGTTCAATCTTCGTCATATGAATATCCTCTTCCTTTCTTACCTCACTTGACACAATCTTTCCAACCATACTTATCAGGCTTTTTGTTCTCATTTTTAATTGTTACTCATTTAGTATGTCACGAAATATTTGAAATGACAAGCCCTTCGGTGTGATTTTAAGCTCTCTGTTTTCTTTGGAAACCGGATGGACAAAGCGGAGTGCATGCGCACAGAGCGCCACGCTGCGGATACCGAGCTGACCGGAAAGCTGCATGACCTGCGGCGCTGCATATTTGCTGTCCCCAAGCAGCGGATGTCCGGCGTTTGCAAGCTGCACGCGAATCTGGTGATGCCGCCCGGTCTTAAGCCTGATGCGCACGAGCGAAAGCACCTCCTGCGGCAGCGCCGGAGAACATACACATCCTATTTCCGCAAGGCTTTTTTCCGCCAGCACCTCATACGAAAGCTCTGCATACTTTGCATCCTTCTCCTTCTCGCTGACTATCCTTGACACATTACCCTTCGGCTCCTTTCGCATATAATCCTTCAAAGTCCCTTTTTGAGGCAGCCTGCCAAAGACAACGGCAAGATAGCTTTTGTTCATCTCCTCGCTGCCGAGCTGTCTGCCAAGTGAGGCAGCGGCGGTCTTTGTCTTGGCAAAGGCTAAAATCCCTTCCACCGGCTGATCCAGACGGTGAATGAGATACAGCGGAGCACCTGCCAGATAATTCCGCAGTTCACTCTCCACATCCATCTGTCCGATCTGCCTTGTCTGTGTCGCAAGCCCCGCCGGCTTATAACACACCAGTATATCGCCATCCTCATACAAAATCTCTGTTTTCAAGCTTCATCCTCCCATCCCTGTGTACAAAATGCTCCTCGTTATCATTCACCCCTGACGGAAACATCATACATAGGAATTTCTCATGCGTCAAGATTGCGTCCTGCATTCATACTTTTTTCAAAACGCTCATAAGATTAGTATTGACACAAATCCCCGCCGGTCAGACAGGGCAATCGCTTATGTTCCGACATGTTCAGATATGAATGCGCCGTGTACAAAGCGTTACCATTCGCGGACGGCTAGTCCATGAATAGTAACCACGAAGCTTCAGGTGCGGGGATTGCATGCTTTCACTATATTATGGGGGTAATAGAATTGAACGACAGGGCCGTTTCTTTATTTGAAAATTATGATCTGACGATCAGCAAGACCAGAAAGGGAAGGGGTGCGATGATTGCCGAGACCGACAAGGGCATGAAAATCCTGACCGAATATCAGGGACATAAAGAAAAAGCCGAGCTTTTAGAGCATGTGATGCGGTATATAAAAGAACAGGGGTTTCCTTACATAGATTGCTTACTGCGAAACAACGACGGCGAAATTATCACGACGGATTACGACGGCAGGCAATATGTCGTCAAGGATTTTTTGCCGGGCAGAGAGTGCAATGTGAAGGATCTGCAGGAATGCCGGCGCGTCGTAAAGGAGCTGGCGAAGCTGCACAGCTGCATGTGTGGTCTTTTTGACGATTACAAAAGTCCGGTATCCCGTCAGAATATGATGGGTGAGTTTGACAAAAAAAATGCACAGCTGAAGCGTGTGCGCGCTTTTATCCGCAAAAGTCCGGTAAAAACAGACTTTGAGCTGCTCTTTTTGAAGGAATACGACCGTTTTTTGAAACAGACACAGACCGCCGGCTCCTGTCTCACAGATGAGGTGTGTGATGCGCTGTGCCGCAGGGTCACGGAGAATGCGGTGTACTGTCACGGAGACTGCTCCCACCACAATCTGCTCATCGCAGACGACCATGTAAGCATCATCAATTTTGAGAAGTGCAAGACGGACACCCAGTTAAAGGATTTGGCGCTCTTTCTTCGCAAGGTGCTGGAGAAAAATGCGTGGAGCGCCTCCTTCGGGATGGGAATCCTCCATGCCTACGGGGAAATCCGTCCTCTTTCCGCCGAGGAATTTTCCTACCTGTTTGCAAGACTCTCCTATCCCGAAAAATTTGTCAAGATTGCCGGAAGCTATTTGAACCAGCGCAAATCACTTCCGGCGAAAAGGCAAAGCGATAAGCTTTGCGCACTGCTTGAGATGGAGGAAGCGCGGACAGCATTTCTAAACGAATACCGGAAGGAATGTCTGCGCTGACAGCCGTCCTGCTATCCCTGCTCAAACTGTGCATTGTACAGCTGCTCATAAAAGCCGCGCTGCGCCATGAGTTCATCGTGATTTCCCTGCTCGATAATATCGCCGTCCTTTAAGACAAGAATCAGATCGGCGTTGCGGATCGTCGAAAGCCTGTGGGCGATGATAAAGCTTGTCCTGCCCTTCATCAGGTTATCCATCGCCTTTTGAATCCGCACCTCGGTTCTCGTATCGACACTGCTCGTCGCCTCATCGAGAATGAGGATTCGGTTATCGGCAAGAATCGCCCTTGCGATTGTCAGAAGCTGCTTCTGCCCCTGCGAAACGTTGCTCGCCTCCTCGTTCAGCTCCATATCATACCCGCCCGGCAGCGTGCGGATAAAGTGATCCACATATGCCGCCTTCGCCGCTTCCTTCACTTCCCCGTCGGTCGCATCGAGCCGTCCGTAGCGGATGTTCTCCATGATCGAGCCCTTGAACAGCCATGTATCCTGAAGCACCATGCCAAACGCATCGCGCAGCTCTGTCCGGTCGAAGGAGCGGATATCCATGCCGTCGATCTTAATTGCACCGCTTCCCACATCATAAAAACGCATCAGCAGCTTGACGATCGTCGTCTTGCCCGCGCCGGTCGGTCCCACGATTGCAATTTTCTTTCCCTGCCCGATCTTGGCGGAAAAGTCATGGATGATGATCTTATCCTCATTGTATCCGAACGACACATGGTCAAACTCCACATTGCCCTTGATCTCATCGGCACGGATCGGCGCATGCTCTTTGGCAAACTGTTCTTCCTCCTCCTCGTCCAAAAATTCAAAGACGCGCTCCGCAGCCGCCATCGCTGACTGCAGCTGGTTCGACACCTGTGCGATCTGGGTAATTGGCTGCGTAAACGTCCTGACATACTGGATGAAGGACTGGATATCTCCGACCTCGATCACCTTTTTAATATTCAGATAGGCTCCGACAACGGCGACCGCAACATAGCCGAGGTTACCGACAAAGCCCATAATCGGCTGCATCAGCCCGGATAAAAACTGCGACTTCCACGCCGAATCATACAGCTCCTGATTGACTGCGTCAAATTCCTTTGTTGCCATCTCCTCGGCATGAAACAGCTTTACGACCTGATGCCCGCCGAAGATTTCCTCGACCTGACCGTTGACATGCCCCAGATAATCCTGCTGCCGGATAAAGTATTTCTGCGAATGCTTCATGATAAAGCCGATCAAAAAGCCTGACACCGGCAGAATCAGCACTGCGATGACGGTCATCAGCGGACTGATCGAGAGCATCATGATAAAGACACCGATGATCGTCGCAATGCTGGATATAAGCTGTGTCACAGACATATTCAAATTCATTGCAAGCGTATCGACATCGTTCGTAATTCTCGAGAGAATTTCGCCGTAAGTGCGCTTGTCAAAATAGTTCATCGGCAGCTTATTCAGCTTTTCCGAAATCTCTTTTCTCAGATCGTAAGCGACCGTCTGCGAAATGTATGCCATAATCAGTCCCTGCACATAGGATAACAGCATGCTCACAACATACAGCAGAATGAGCAGAAAAAGGATTTTACCGATTCTGCCGAAATCAATGCCGCTTCCGCCCTGAATCTTGCTGATCAGTCCGTTGAAAATTTCGGTCGTCGCCCTGCCTAATACCTTCGGTCCCAATATACCAAACACGGTACTTCCCACCGTCAGAATCATGACTGTGATAATCGCCGCATGAAATCTGCCCAGATAGCGCGTCAGCTTCCTTAGTGCGCCTTTAAAGTCCTTCGCCTTTTCCGCCGGCATCATGCCCGCACCCGGTCCCCTTCTCGGTCCTCTTCTCGGAGGTTGACTGATTCTTTCTTCTGCCATATTACTCTACCTCCTTTTCCCCGTCGGTCTGCACGGATTGCCGTCCCGATTCCGGAGTCTCTTTTCCGTCATGCCGCAGCGCCCCGGCAGCTCCCTGCGTATTTCTCAGCGTGTCCTGAATCTCCTTCTCGGACATCTGACTTTGCGCAATCTGCTTATAGACTGCATTGTCACGCAAAAGCTCCTCGTGCGTACCGCAGCCGACAAGTCTTCCCTCGTCTAAGACGAGAATCTTATCCGCATGCAGGATCGTGCTGATACGCTGTGCCACGATGATGACCGTCGCATCCTTTGTCTTTTTCGCAAGCTCTCCCCGAAGCGCCTTATCCGTCTTAAAATCCAATGCGGAAAAGCTGTCGTCAAAAATGAGTATTTTCGGCTTTTTGGCAAGAGCTCTCGCAATCGCCAGCCTCTGCTTCTGTCCGCCCGAAACGTTCGCTCCGCCCTGTGCGATCGGCTCCTCATAGCCGGACGGCTTGGCATCGATAAACTCCGTTGCCTGTGCAATCTCAGCCGCCTCGCGGATTGCCTCCCCGCTGATCTCGGCATGACCGAACCCGATGTTGCTCGCAATCGTTCCCGAGAAGAGAACACCCTTCTGCGGCACAAAGCCGATCGCATCTCTCAGCTGTCCCAGATCGGCATCCCGGATATCGACACCGTCAATGGTAATTCTTCCTTTTGATACATCGAACAGTCTTGGTATAAGCTGTACAAGAGAGGTTTTACCGCAGCCGGTGCTTCCGATAATGGCTGTCGTCTCCCCCGGATTCGCCGTAAAATCAATATCCTGCAGTGCATACTCATCCGCCCCCGGATAAGCAAAGGACACATTCTCAAAAGTAACCCTGCCTCTGAGACCATCCTTTCCTCCAAGCGGGGTCGTCTGCTCCTTATTGTCAATCACGACCTCTGTGGTGAGCACCTCGTCAATACGCCCTGCCGCAACCGCTGCTCTCGGAAGCATAATGGAAATGACCGTGATCATGAGGAAGCTCATGACGATCTGCATCGTGTATGTGATAAACGCCAGCATCGTACCGACCTGAATATTGCCGGTGTCAACCCCATGCGCACCTACCCAGACAATAAGCACCGCAACTGCGTTCATGACAAACATCATCGTCGGCATCATAAGTGCCATCGTGCGGTTCGTGAAAAGCTGCGTCCTCTGTAAATCCCTGCTCGCCTCATCAAACCGCTCCTCCTCATGCTTTTCCCGTCCGAAAGCACGGATGACGGAAATACCTGTCAGAATTTCCCTTGAGACAAGGTTCAGTTTGTCCACGAGAACCTGCATCATCTTAAATTTCGGCATCGCCACAATCATCAGAATGCCCACGATCGAAAGAACCGCAGCAACTGCAAGCGCAATAATCCAGCCCATTCCGGACTGTGTCTGCACAACCTTTGTAATGCCGCCGACCGCCATGATCGGCGCATAGAGGACGATGCGGAACATCATCGTCAGCACGATCTGTACCTGCTGGATATCGTTGGTGCATCTCGTGATCAGCGATGCTGTCGAGAACTGATTGATCTCTGCGTTGGAGAAACGCACGACCTTCCCGAATACCTGTCCTCTCAAATTCATCGATACCTTTGCAGCAAGCCTTGCCGAAAAGAAGGCTGCAAATACCGATGCCGCCATACCGAACAGTGCAATAAGCAGCATACGTACTCCCTGATCTCTTAAATAGGTCATCTGGATACGGTCTACATCGATGCCGCTCTTTGTATATTCGTCGGATACAAATGCGATCGCTGTCGAATCCCCGATCGTATCCGCCATCTCGTCAAGCTGCTCCTCAATCGCCGCACCAATCTGTAAAACAATCTGCCTGTCCATCATCGAAAAAGCGGCAAACAAATCGGTATCCGCCGGAATACCCATCTGAGAGAAAAACTCATCCTTCATCGACTCCGCCTCCTCGCCCTGCGAGGAAAGCATATAGACAAGTGTCTCCTTGCCTGATGCAAGCTGCTTTAGCTGCTCTATGTATTCTGCGGTCTCTTTGTCCGTATGTTTATCCGTCTCAGCCAAAAGCGCCTGCTCATAAGTCTCCTTCAGGTGATAATAACCATCCTCCCGGAGTTCAAAGCCTTCCGCAAAAAGCGCCTGCTCCTCATCCGTCATAAAGAGCAGCAGCCTGTCATAAGTCTCCGCACGAA
The DNA here is from genome assembly GCA_017476765.1 of Lachnospiraceae bacterium. Lineage (GTDB taxonomy): Bacteria > Bacillota > Clostridia > Lachnospirales > Lachnospiraceae > JAFUZE01. The sequence continues at coordinate 21,397 of JAFUZE010000027.1, read as the reverse complement.
GCTGCTGCGGCACCGGACTTTCCAATCCCTTCGCCTGAATACCGGTATCAACGATATTGGACGTATACTGCGGAAGTGCCAGATCACAATATGCCTGCACGCCCAAAAGTGCCAGTATCAGTATCATCATATACCAGTACTGCCTTGCGAATTTCAATATTCTGAACATTCGTCGTCCTCCAATCACTCTGTGAAAAAATGTGCGAACTGCAATGTGTACTTACCTATTGCATGATGTTGAGGGGCAAAAGGTGCGCAAACACCTTTCTGCATACCATATGCAGTACTCAAATTTATTTGAAAGTGCTGTATATGGTATGCAGAAAATGCCCGAAGGGCTTTTGACCCTTACATCATTGTATAGAAATGAGGGGAAAAATCAATAGAGTTTATGGTTATTTTAGAAATGCAGTGTATAATCACTGTTCGGATATATGGTAGACCTTTCCGCCCTGCACACGCTGTGTCAGGGCATCATACTGTCTGTACATTTTCTGGACTCCGTTTTCCAGAAGGAAATAGTGCATAATGTAAGGAACAAGCAGAACCAGAATCGCCGCAAGCAGCAAAAGCAGATATGGTTCAAAGGCTAAATACAGAATGAAAAATGTACCGAATGCTAAAAGCGCAAAGGTCAGCGTCACCAGAAGATGCACGAGCCTCTCGTGCATAAAGTAGTCAAGCTGTACCATGTGCTCCTCACGGAGCATCTCATAATCGTATGCTCCGTTCTCATCCGCAAGAATATCATCGATGTATTTCATATAGCTGACAATCCGCTTTTTCATCCTGCTCATTCCTCTCGTTATGATCAAATACGAACGTTATGTTTCCTAGTGTAGCGTCTCGCAAATAACTACACCAAATCACTTGCCTGCTTCCCGGTCACGCACTAACCGCAGCGTCTCCCTCGCAATGGCAAGCTCCTCATTTGTCGGAATGACCATGACGGTAACCTTGCTGCCCTCTTCGGACAGGATGACCTCCTCACCGCGGAGCGCATTCTTTTCCGGGATCATGCTGACACCGAGATAGCCTAAATACTCACCGACCATCTCCCTTACCCGGGCATTGTTCTCCCCGATTCCGGCAGTGAAGGCGATGACATCCACACCGTTCATTGCTGCCGTATAAGCGCCGACATATTTTGCCACACGGTATGCATATGCCTCGAGCGTATCGATCGCCTTTTGATTTCCGTTCTCCGCTGCCTGTCCGAGATCCCTGAAATCGCTTGAAAGCCCGTCCGACAGACCGAGCACGCCGGATTTTTTGTTCAGGATGTCTACCATTTCCTGTGCGGTAATCTGCTCCTTCTCACACAAAAAGCTGATGATTGCAGGGTCAAGGTCACCGGATCTGGTGCCCATGATGAGCCCCTCAAGCGGGGTAAGTCCCATCGAGGTATCCACGGATTGACCGTTTTTGACAGCTGAGACGGATGCTCCGTTTCCCAAGTGGCAGACAATGATCTTTAAATCCTTTCTGTCCTTTCCTAAAAGCTCTGCCGCGCGTCTGCTGACAAAATCATGGCTCGTGCCGTGGAAGCCGTACCTGCGCACCTTGTATTTTTCATAATACGCATACGGCAGACCGTACAGATACGCCTTCTTCGGCATCGTCTGATGAAATGCGGTGTCAAAGACTGCGACGTTTGTGACATCCGGCATGATCGCCCGGCAGGAATTGATACCGATGAGGTTTGCAGGATTATGCAGGGGCGCTAAATCATTGCACTCCTCAATCGCTTTCATGACCGTATCGTCAATGACGACGCTGCTTGCAAACTTCTCCCCGCCATGCACGATCCGGTGCCCGATCGCCCCGATCTCGTCCAGAGACCGAACGACGCCGACTTTCTCATCGGTCAGCTTTTCCATCACATATCTGACCGCATCCGTGTGTTCCTTCATCTCCACCTGTGAGGTCACCTTTTCCCCATCGGCAGGCTGATGTGTAATCGCACTTCCGCCGATACCGATTCTCTCGCACAATCCCTTCGCCAGAACCTTCTCGCTCTCGCTGTCAATCAGCTGATATTTCAGCGAGGAGCTCCCGCAGTTGATTACCAATATATTCATATTCCGTTCATCCTTCCTTACAAAACATTACCTTCTTTTTTGTACTCCTTTTTATGCTTTACGCCTGTTGCATTCGTAGCCTTCTTTTTTATGCGCTGTACCTCAGCGCGCTTCAAATGCTTTTAATACGCCTTGCCCCAGTATACCATCTTCGTCGCCGGCTTCCCGCAGCACACGCACGTATCGGCAAGCTTCTCCTGCTCCCATGGCATACAGCGGCTGGTCGCAGTCGTCTTTTCCTTGATGATATCCTCACACGCCTGCTCACCGCACCACATTGCCTTGACAAAGCCCGGCTTTTCATTGATCGTCCTCTCAAACTCCTCATAGGTCGTTGCCGTATAGGTGTGAAGGTCTCTGTGCGCTCTCGCTCTCTCGAGCATTTCCGTCTGTATCTTTTCCAGAATCTCCGCAACCTTTGCCTCCAGCTCGTCAAGCGATACCTCCAGCTTCTCCCTCGTATCCCTGCGTACTATTACACATCGGTTTGCCTCGATATCCTTTGGTCCGATCTCGATGCGAATCGGGATTCCTCTCATCTCACACTCGGAGAATTTCCATCCCGGACTCTTGTCGCTGTCATCCACCTTCACGCGGAAGCTGCTGCCCCGGAAATTCTCCTTTGTCCCCAGAAGCTTTTCCTTCAGCTCAAGCGCTTTTTCCAAAACGCCTTCTTTCCTCTGCATGACCGGTACGATCATGACCTGTGTCGGTGCAATCGCAGGCGGCAGCACAAGACCGGAATCATCGCCGTGTACCATGATCACCGCGCCGATCAGTCTCGTCGTCATGCCCCACGAGGTCTGGTGCACATATTGCAGCTTGTTTTCCTTATCCGTATACTGGATGCCGAACGCTTTGGCAAAGCCGTCCCCGAAGTTATGGCTCGTTCCGGACTGCAGCGCCTTGCCGTCGTGCATCAGCGCCTCGATCGTATAAGTAGCCTGCGCTCCCGCAAACTTTTCCTTATCGGTCTTTCGTCCCTTGATGACCGGAATTGCGAGACATTCCTCGCAGAAGTCGGCGTACACGTTCAGCATCTGTATCGTTCTCTCCTCCGCTTCCTCGGCTGTGGCATGTGCCGTGTGTCCCTCCTGCCACAAAAATTCTCTGGAGCGCAAAAACGGTCTTGTCTCCTTTTCCCAGCGGACAACGCTGCACCACTGATTGTAAACCTTCGGCAAATCCCTGTAGGACTGAATCTCATTTTTGTAAAAATCGCAGAACAGCGTCTCGGATGTCGGTCTGACGCACATTCTCTCCTGAAGCGGATTCAGACCGCCGTGCGTCACCCATGCCACCTCCGGCGCAAAGCCTTCGACATGATCCTTCTCCTTCTGGAGCAGACTCTCCGGAATGAACATCGGCAGATAGACATTCTCCACGCCCGTCTCCTTGAACCTCTCGTCAAGCTGCTTCTGGATGAGCTCCCAGATTGCGTAGCCTGCCGGCTTATAGACCATACAGCCCTTCACGCTCGTGTAATCAATCAGTTCCGCTTTTTTGACGACATCCGTATACCACTGTGCAAAATCCACATCCATAGACGTAATCGCCTCGACAAATTTTTTGTCTGCCATCTCTTTCTCCTCCTCGCAAAAAAATCCTAAGCCGAAAAATTCAGCTTAGGACGAATCAATCCGTGGTACCACCTAATTTCAGTTATGACTAACTGCACTCTGCCTGACCGCAAACAGCAAGTCAGCATTCCCTGTAACGGGGGAACAGCCGGTGAGGCCTACTGATACATATGCAGCCTGACTCTGACCGGTATTTTCATACACAGAACAAAATACCAAATGAAAGCTTGTGCTGACATACGTCGTTCGGTTCACAGCTCAAAGACCGGTTCGATATCATTCCGCCAAAGCCTCGCACCGACCGGCTTCTCTCTGAAAGGGAATCTGATATCTACTATCTCTTATCATCGCCTGTATGCTATTACTCTGATACGCATGCTGCATATCTAATCATAAATGTAGCACAAACTTATCGGAGCGTCAATGCAGAATTTTGCTTCATCAGGGCAATCGCTGAATCCTGCGTCCCGTTTTTTGCACCGATGCAAAAGGGACTTTCCTTACAACAGCGCATCTACCTTAAGCACCTCAAAGCCGTCACTCTTGCCCTTAAGCTTAACCGAACTGCCAAGAGAGGTAACCTTGATGCGTCCCTCAAGGGCTTGTGCCACTGCACGACTGATATAGACCGTGCCGCCCGGTGCGTTTGCCTCAAGGCGTGCCGAAGTATTGACTGTATCACCGATTGCCGTATAGTCCATATGTCTCTTCGCTCCGATATTGCCGACAACTGCCGGTCCATAGTGCACACCGACACCGACCCGCAGCTCTTCGCCGATGCTCTCCTTCATCTCCTCCGAAACGGTTTTAGCACCCTCGACAATCTCCATCGCCGTCTTTACCGCCAGATAGACGGCATCGTCCTGCGGCACCGGCGCTCCCCAGAATGCCATCGTCGCATCGCCGACAAATTTATCGAGTGTCCCTTTGTTTCTGGCAATACATTCGCTCGTCATGCCCAGATACCGGTTTAAGATTGACACGACAAGCTCCGGGGAAAGCCGTTCGGACATCGTGGTAAAACCCCGGATATCGACAAACAGAACCGCTATATCACACAGCTTTCCGCCAAGCGCCAGAGCATCCGTACCTTCGTTTAAAATCTCCTTCACAATCTCCGGCGCAACATACCGCTCAAAGGTCTGCGTCACGCGGTGCTTTTCCGCCAGCTCCCGAATATAACGCGCACCGATGGAGACAATATAGACAACGAGAATTCCGAACGGAATCCACAAGGGGTGGACAATATAGCCGGCGTTATAGACAAGCCCGCTCACCACAAAGCTCACAACAACCACAGCAGCGCAGATCAGCGAAGAATAGATCAACCGTATTCTCTGTACAAGAAGCAGCATCCCAAAGCAGACCGCAAACAAAAGCACTGCCTGCCACAGATCCGACGACTCTGTCTTGTAATCCCCATTCAAAAACGCTTCGATCACATTCGCCTGATATTCCACGCCATACATCTGTCTGGCACGGTCGATCGGCGTATAGACCGAATCCTGCAGTCCCACTGCATACGGACCGATCAGGACGATCTTACCGGCATAATAATCCGGCGGACATTGTCCGTTTATCAAATCCACAATCGATATTCCTTCATAAAAGCCTCCCGGCACGGAGGAATAGGAAACGTAGAACCGTCCGCGGCTGTCCGTTTCCGGCTCCTGTACGGAAAATCCGTTTTTCTCCGCATAGGCTGTTGCCGCCATGTACGCCATCGAGTAAACCCTTCCCCGCTCCGGCACATCCAGATACAGAATCGCATGTCTCAAAATGCCATCCGTATCGTACATAGCGTTGATATGTCCCTGTGAGGTGACATTGCGAAGCTTTTCGTAGGGCTCTTCAAAGCCCATGATCTTATAATCGTCAAAAGTATATGTTCCGCTCTCTGTCAGGGCGGAGCCGCTTCCGAAGGAGGCTGCATCTGCAGTAATGACACATCCGAGCTCCTTTGCCGCAGCGGCAAAGCGTTCATCCGCATCCGCCTCTGTTGTGCCTGCGTAAAGCGTATCAATCGCAACTGCCGCCGGAAGCTGCTGCCGATCCTGTCCCAGTGCCTCGAGCGCTGATGCCATGATATTCCGGTCCCACGTCCTGTATGGACCGTAAACAGCCAGTGCCTCCTCATCAATTCCGATGATCACGACCTTGCCGGAAAGCGCCCTCGGACTTTGAAAACGCGCATCCTGCACCCAGCCGTCCAGACGGTAAAGCGCCCCGGCATATGTGATGACCACGATCACGAAAGACAGTATGAAGGCATTCAGAATTTGGTTGCGTGTTTTTTTATTCATATAGCTTTACCTTTCATAACATGCACATTTATTACGCCTGCGGAATGGTCAACATATAAGAACCGCTCTCCACATTGTATTCAATGATCAGCTGTACGGTATTTCCATCCTGCAGCGTAACCTCTTCCCCGATCGCTGCCCAATAACCGTCCCATGTCTCATACTGCGTAAACTCGGCAATTCTGTCTTCGGAACCGTCCGAAGCACGTACCGCAACCGGAACTGTACCATCACTGTCATACTCGATATATGCATAATACTCGTATTCAAGTCCCGGATCCTGCAAAGCGTAGAGTCCCAGTGATGCATTGCCAAACTTCTGGTTGCTGCCCTCCTCGCTTATGTAGCTTAGCTCTGTCAGGCTTTCATCCGAACCCATAACATTGATATAAAGCGGTTGAATCGGTATATCCGTACCTCCTCCGGCAACGGTCAGCATATCACTATTTAAATCAAGCTGTGCTCTGCTCACACGGACAAGTGTTACAGAAATCGTTACGGCACCCGCAGGCATCGTAAAGCTGTACTGATTTGCGGAAGCTTTTGTATTGGAAACCTCCTGACCTCCTGTTTGCTGAACCCGGAAAGTACCTACCTGATAATCCGCATGTTGTGCATCAGGTGCCACTTCAATCGTTACCTGATCATCAACCTGTGCCTGTGTAACCGTATCATTTCCGATCTTCGCTGAAATTTCAGCACCTGTTATTGTCGGCAGCGTGATTTGATAAATTGTCTTCTTTAGAGTGACGGTAACCGTTACGCCGTCCGCAGGCATCGTAAAGCCGTTGTTTGCCACGCTGATTGTCTGATTGCTGCTATCCTTCACGGTCAGGGTATCCAGTTCATAGCCTCCATCCGGAGTAACCTCAATCGCCACCGTATCTCCATACGTCGCTTTTTCTGCCGATGCTCCGTTCACCTGTGCGGTAACCGAAGCATGGTCAACCGCAGAAATCGTAATGTCATACTCAGACTTTACAACCGTTGCAGTAACCGTTACATTGTCCGCAGGCATCGTAAAACTGCTTCCTGTCACACTGATATCCTGATTGCCGCTGTCCTTCACGGAAAGCGCACTAAGCTCATATCCTGTATTTGGTGTAACCGCAACGGCAACCTGATCCCCGACTTGTGCGGAAGTGACCGTACCTCTTCCTTCTATACTTGCGGAAATACTTGCGTTTGCCACTGTTGACAGCGTAATACTATAGCTTATCTTCGTAAGCGTAGGCGCTGCAAACGTCACATCTCCCGACGGCATCGTAAAGCTTGTGCTGACATAACCCTCATTATCCGTCTCAGGCGATGAGAGCGTCACTCCGCCGCCGTTATCAACATTTACCTTGAGCGTTGCCGTATCCAGTTCATAGCCTGCAGCCGGCTTCACCTTAATTGTAATCTGCTCCCCTGCATATGCCGTCTTGTCACTGCTCTCCGCATTGTTCACAAGCACCTTTACTTCCGCGTTTGCAACGGTCGGTATCGTGATCGTATAGCTTTTCTTAAAGCTCGGCGTGACCGTCACGTTTCCCGACGGCATCGTAAACGTTACGACATTGGCGCTGCTTCCAGCCGTCGTCGCCACGCTGCTGCCGCCTCCGTCTGTCACACTCACACTTTCCAACTCATATCCGCTCTCCGGCGTTGCCGTCAATGTCACCGTATCTCCCGCCTTCGCACTGGACGGATTGGCGCTCATGCTTCCGCCTGTCGCCGTCTGCACCGTTACCGTATACGTCTGTTCTTCTGTCTGGTCTTCTGTCTGGCTTTGCGTCTTTTTAAACTTCGCCTGTACCGTTACCTTCGATGCAGGCATCTTGAAGGTCGCCTTATTCGTTCCCTTTTTGGTCACCGTCACGGCTTTGCTGTCTTTATCCTTTACGGTAAAGCTGCTCAACTCATAGCCGTCCTTAGGCGTTGCCGTCAGCGTCACCTTCTTGCCCTTTTTGGCTTTTTTCACCGAAGCGGTCACCGTTCCTCCTGTCGCCTTCTTGACAGTAATCTGATAGGTTGCCGCTTTCTTTTTAAAGGTTGCCGTTACCGTCACATTCCCGGCAGGCATTTGAAACTCTGCCTGATTTGAGTCCTTATCCGTCACGGAAACAGAAGCTCCGCTGCTGTCCTTGACGCTGAAGCTTCCCAATTTATAACCGGACTTCGGCGATGCTGTCAGCGTGACAGTCGCTCCCTCCTTTGCACTTGATACGTCTGCACTCACACTTCCTCCGTCCGCTTCCTTTACCGTAACAGTATAGGATGGCTTATCCTGTGACGCATTGGAACCGCCTCCGTCCTGAGTATCTTGCCCGGACTGGCTTTGGGTGCTGCCCGTCCCGTCCGTACCGCCCTGCGTTGTATTTGTACTGCCCTGCGGATTTTGAGTAGGCTTCGTACTGCTCTGCGGACTTTGTCCTGCCCGGCTTTTCTGCTCCCCGTCCGATGTCTGCGCCGCCTCGGCAGCCGCATCCACTGCACCTTGCGCATCGTCCTCTTCTGTATCCGTTTCTCCGTCTGCCGCCTCAGCATCGTCCGCAGCCTTGCCGGAATCACCCTCTGTCATCTCTTGTACATCCAAATCGGCAGGATCTCCCTCGCCCTGTCCATCTGCGATGCCTGTCAGAATGTCGGCAGACAAGCCGGCTTCCTTTTCCACTTCCTTAAGGAGTGAAGGAACCTTCACCATCCGCTTTACATAGTGAATCGGCAAATCCTGCTCCGTAAAGCTTTCGATCACAAACTCAATACTGTCTTCACCCTGTCTGTCGTTATATAAATATGTGGTCACGCACTGGCCGGCTGTGATATCCGCCTCCCTTGTTCCCCCGGTGACAGGATTGTTCCCGGTAATATGAACCTTTCCCGAGGTTAAGTAAAGCGTTGTGACGCCGGTCTCCTCGTCCACATGCACATAGCCGGAGGTGCCGCGGATTCCCACAATCATCGTTGCCGTGCGGATATCAAACGTCTCATCATCCTTGAGCTTTTCTGTCGTATAAAAGTAGATTCCGCCTGCTTTTAAGGCGATATCGAGCTTTTTCCCCGACTGATAAAATTCTGCGCGGCTCTTTTGATCAAGCCCGACCATCTTTGTATCATCCAGACTGATATCAATGTAGGATTCCTGCTGTGTCGCCAATGTATTGCCGTTATGGAGCAGCATATTCTCCATCAGCGTGCTTTCTTTGCCGTCGTCAAGAAGCGTGACATCGCCCTCGTAACGGATAATCCTCATCGTTGTTGCGGACAGACGGTTTCGTCCGAAAATCAGATAAAGTATGATGCCGATGATGACCGCAAGCAATACTGCTGCCGCAATGATAATCTTTTTCTTCTTCGTCTCCATTTATTTCCTCCACGCATCGCTCTTCAGGAATAATCCAAGAATTTCCTTGTCCAGTTTTCCGTTATGCGCCATATCCTCAAGAATGGCAAATGCCTTTTCCGACGGCATCGGCGGCTTGTATGGCCGATCCTCGGCAGTCAGTGCATCATAGATGTCCAGTATCGTCAAAAGACGAACCTCCCTCGGCAGCTCCTCCGCCGTTTTATGGTCAGGATAGCCGCTTCCGTCCAAAAACTCATGGTGGCAGGATGCCCATTCCGGAGTCATCTCATATTCACCGGAAAACCGCATCTCCGAAAGCATCTTCCTCGTATAGACAACATGGTTTTCCACCATGCGGCGCTCCTCATCGGTCAGTGTACCTCTCGGAATCGACAGTGCGTTATATTCCTCCTGTGTAATGAGCGGAATCTGCTCTCCCTCTGCATTTTGACACCTTTTCCTGCGAAGCCGCCCGATGCGTGCCGCTTCCTCATAGGTAAGGGAGCCTTTGGTATTGCACTCCAAAATGAAGGTTTTGTCTGCCAAAAGCTCTTTGATCCGCTCCTCCGCCTCAGACTTCTGCTCCGGATGCTCAAGCCCCCGGATACGTTCCATCAAAAGCGCCGTCTCGATCCTGTGCATGACCTGCTCTATGCGTTCCCCCAACCGGGTACTCTTATCCAGAATATGACTTGGAATCACAATCTTGCCGATATCGTGCAGCCATGCACTCATCAGAAAGGCATCCTTCTGTCCTTCCGTAAAATGCCACGCAAGCCCCATTTGGTTCAGAGCATCAATAAAGCGTTCACCGTATTTCACAATGTTCTTTGTATGGTTCGAATTGTACGGGCTTCTGAGATCGATCGTGGATGCCATCACCTGAACGAACGAATGCAAGAGCTCCGATATTTGCTCCGACAATTTATGATTATACAGACTGATCGCCGCAAGAGAAGCGAGAGCCGCAACCGTCATTTCACATTCGCTCCCGAATCCGATAATGTTACCCTCCTGATCCATCGCATTAATCAGCTGCAGGACTCCGATGACCTCATCATGGTCATTTTTCATGGGAATGACCAGCATCGATTTTGTGTGATACTGATTCAGGCTGTCATATTTTTGTGCACCCGAAAAATCATATTCCTTTGATGCATACACATCCGGAATATTGATCTGTGCTTTGTCAAGTGCCGCACATGCGCAGACACTCTTACGGTTCAGCTCTACCGGCGGCAGGTGAATCTCGTCCTTTGCCGCACTTTGGCTGATTCCTTTTGATCTCGTAATAATATTCTGAAAGCACAGTGCGTTTTCATCCGTCAATATGTAAAGTGTTCCGCCGTCACAGTTTGTCAGGTTCATCGCCTCTGTCAGGATTCGGCTCATCAGAATATCCATATCCCGTTCCGCAGTCAGTGCAATCGCTATATCCAATATATTCTCCAAAGAAGCTTCACTCATAATAGAATTTCCTCTCCGTCCTTTGCGTATGTGATCTGTGGATTTTGCCGCTCCATCTGCATAAACCAGTCATCCGTATGCCTCGGGTCATGATGCGTAATGAAAAACTGCTTCACCCGTGCGGCGGCTGCGATTTCCCCGCCTACGGATGCCGTGGAATGCCCATATCCCTTCCTCTTCTCATATTCCTCCTGTGTGTATTGTCCGTCATAAATCAAGAGATCCGCATCTTGGGCAAATCGGATCAGCTCCTGTATTTTTTCCCCGGTATGTTCAAAATCGGTTGCATATACGAGTGATTTTCCCTGATAGGCAAGCCGGTAGATCGTAGCCCCTCCCGGATGGAAGGACGGCATCGTTGTCACCGGCACGCTGCCAATGGAAAACCGGCTCTGCAGCGGATGAAAGGAAACCTCCGCCGGATAATCCGAAATTCTGCACGGCCACAACGGCGGTGAGAACAGCCGGTCTATCGCTTCCTGCCCGGATATTCCTTCCCGGTCTGCGGCATACAGGGCAATCGGTCTGCCCGCCTGCGCAAGCGCCGGAAAGAACGGAAGCCCCTGCACATGGTCAAGATGCAGATGACTGAAAAGCACCGTAATATGCGTATCCTGCTCCGGTCTTGCCTGCACGATGCCCGAACCTGCATCCAGATAAATCTCCTCGTTGCCGGCAAGAACACGGACACAGGAGGTTGCCCCGCCGTATCTTTCGTATTCCTTTCCGTTCACCGGCACCGAGCCTCTGGTACCGAGAAAGGTCACAGACAGATTGCCGTCTCTCATCGTTTGCTCCTTTCCAATCGCCCTTATCTATATTCCGTCATTCCAGTTTGCACTATTATCGTTTCATTATAACTCTCTTTTTCGCTTTTGTCATCACCCAAACGGGTTATTCGGGGCATGAACGGAGAAGAAAAAAAGAAGAAAGACAGGCAATGTCTTCCTTCTATAAATATGTCCGGCTCTCACGCCCGGACGGTTCGTTCCATGCATCCGGATCGGGACCGAGCGGCAAAAGCTTGTCCGGATTTGTCACAAGGCAGCAGAGGTGATAATGCTTTTTGATCGCATCAAAATCCGTCGTATCTCCAAAGCCCGGCGTCTGATACAAATCTCTCGCATATGCCCACAGGTTCTTATAATCCCGAATCATGTTGCGGTTTACCCGAAAGCCGTTAAAGTAAGCGACATCAAACCGTGCGAGCGTCACATATAACCGGATATCCGACTCCGTGATCGCATCGCCGAACAGATATCTGCTGTGTCCGAGCCGCTCCTCCAGCCAGTCGAGGCGTGCGAACACAGTTCGGTAAGCATCCTCATACGCCTGCTGGCTCTCCGCAAAGCCTGCCTTATAAACCCCGTTGTTCACCTCATGGAACAGGATGTCATTGAGCGCATCGATCTCCTCTCTCAAGTGCTCCGGATAAAGGTCCGGTGCACCCTCCTAGTGAAACGGCTTCCACTCGACCTCCCAGTAGCGTGTCAGATGGAAATAATCATTGTTCACGACTTTGCGCGTCTTTAAATCCACAACACACGGCACGGTAAACCTCCCCTGATAATCCGGGTCGGTGCTCAGATAAATATCCGACAGATAACGGATTCCGAGCACCGGGTCCGCATTTCCCTCATCGAGCGTAAACGCCCAGTCACTGTAAGGCTTATCCGGTCTGATCGGGTCAAGCGTACCAACGCTGATGACATTCTCGAGCCCTAACAGCTTTCGCACAATGATCGAGCGGTGTGCCCACGGACATACCGGCGCCCAGAGCAGGCGGTAACGTCCTGCCTCGACCGGAAGCTGTCCTTCCCCGCTTCCGAACGGCGTGGTAAACCGGTTCTTCTGCCGGACAAATGCACCCGTCTCGGAAATCTCCTCCTGAATGAGTTTATCGTATGTTTCCTGTTTCTTTTCCGCTGCTCCCGGGCGAAGGGCGCAACATGCGCTTCCCTCTTCGTATTGCTTTGCCATATTGTAATGTTCTCCTTCCCTTATCTATCGCTGCACCGTCCGCTGTTCCTTTTCTTTTCCTTTTCTGCTCTTATGCTCCTGACTGTGCACTCTTTCCTCTCTGCTCCTATGCTCTCCGGCTGCGTGCTCTTCCTTCTCTGCTCCTATGCTGCCTGCTCTCTTAGGAGAAGAGCTCCTTCGGCAGCTCCCCGAACTTCTCTGCCCGGTCATTCGGCTCCGTCCAGACCGTATTGTCAGGACCGAGCGGCAGAATCTGGTACGGATTTTCCTCCGCACCGAGTAAATATCCCCTTTTGATTGCGTCAAAATCGGTCGCTTCCCGGAATGCCGGGATGCTGTAGAGCTCCTTCGCATAATTCCAGAGATTGTCATAATCCCGGATTCTCTTTTTGTTTAAGCGGAAGCCGAAATAGTATGCCGTGTCGAATCTTGCGAGCGTCACATACAGGCGGATATCGGAATCCGTCAGACGGTCGCCAAACAGAAAGCGGTTTTTGCCAAGATGCTCCTCGAGCTTACCTAGCCGGTCAAACACAAGATGGTAGTTCTTTTCGTATTCCTCCTGCGTCTCGGCAAAACCTGCCTTGTAGACACCGTTATTGATCTCGTGAAACAACAGGTCGTTGAGCTTGTCAATCTCCTCCCTGAGCTCCTCCGGATACAGGTCGGGCGCCCCCTTCCTGTGAAACTGCTTCCATGCTGTTTGCCAGTAATTGGAAAGCTTATGGTAATCATTGTTGACGACCTTTCGCTCCTTCACATCCACAACCGTCGGCACGGTTGCCCTTCCCTGATACTCCGGGTCGGTTGCCGCATAAATCTCCGGAAGATACCGGATGCCGAGTACGGGATCGGTCCCGCCCTCATCAAGTGAAAATTCCCAGCCTTCCTTTCCTCTGACCGGTCCTACCGTGCCGATGCTGATGATATCCTCCCCGATTCCGAGCAGTTTGAACGTAATGACCTGTCTGGTAGCCCACGGACAGAGCGGGGTCCAGATCAGGCGGTAGCGTCCTGCCTCCACCGGAAGCTCCCCCGGTCCGTCTCCGAACGGAGTCGTAAACCGGTTCTGCTGACGGACGAATGCGCCCGACTCCGAAATCTCATGTTCCTTTTCCGATCTTGCCACTTGATCCTGTGCCATATGCTGCCTCCCGAATAATTTTGTATTTGCCGTAACGATTGCTATTGGCTGATATTATGTACTTGATAGTTCTTTTGAGATTTTAAGCCGGATTCCGTTATTTGTCTATTATGAAAAAAAATGGACTGGTTATAGCTTAAAGCTATTACCAATCCATTCAATATCCAACCTATGTTTCAAGTTTTCTAATACCGCTTTATCATACAATAAGAGCTCCATTTTCCGAAAAGTAAACGGGTATCTCTCTTAATCGTCAACATCCTTGCTCTTGATAAACTCAATGACATCGCCGACGGTTGTCAGACCTTCCAGCTCTTCTGCCGGAATCTCCATTCCGTATTCCTCCTCGAGCGCCATCACAAGCTCGAACAGATCAAGCGAATCCGCTCCCAAATCATCCTTGAAGGATGTCTCCTCTGTGATCTCGACTCCGTCATCCAGACTTAACTGCTCTTTTACAATCTCACTTATTTTTTCTAACATCTCTCTTTCTCCCTTTCTTTCAAAATCATCCGGCTCACAATTTCTCTCTCGGCGCATGATTCCCTTTTGTCATCCGTCCTGTTGATTCAGCAGATACTGATAAACCTCTCGCTTGGAAATCCCTCTGTCTCTTGCGACCTGCTTCATGGCGCTTTTTTTGTCCATGCCGTCCTTCTCATACAGAGACATATGCTCCTCAATAGGCACTTTCTGCCAGACATCTTTCTTTTCATTTTCTATATCTAAAAGGCTTCTGCCCTCGATAACCAGAACATACTCCCCTTTCGGTTCGTGCTCGCTATAATATGCTGCAGCCTCCGCAAGCGTCATGCAAAGGACTGTCTCAAACTTTTTGGTGAGCTCCCGACAGATCGAAAGCTTTCTCTCACCTAACACCTCGTAAAGCTCCGCAAGTGTCTTTTTTAAATCATGTGGTGCTGCATATAGAATAATCGTTCTTGTCTCATTTTGCAAGACATTTAAGATGTTTTTTTTCTCCTGTTTGTCGGAAGGCAGAAATCCCTCAAAACAAAACCTTCTGCTGCTTAATCCCGACAGTGTCAGAGCCGTGATGCACGCACACGCACCGGGCAGTGAAGTCACTGTGATTCCCTCCTCGCGGCACATCCGTACAAGCACCTCTCCCGGGTCGGAAATTGCCGGCGTCCCCGCATCGGAGATCAGGGCGACATTTTTCCCTTCCTTCATTTTAGCTATTAAAGTATATGCTTTTTCCACCTTATTATACTCATGATAGCTGGTCATTGGCGTTTTTATATCAAAATGATTCAGCAGCTTAATGGAATTTCTCGTATCCTCCGCCGCAATCAGATCAACCTCCGCAAGCGTCTCCCTCACGCGCTGTGTCATATCCGACAGATTGCCGATCGGGGTCGCGCACAAAAATAATTTCCCTACTGACATGACTTTCCCTCTGTATCGTAAAGATCACGCACTTCTCTTGTATACACATTCGGTCTTTCATAGATGATCAGGGGCTTTTGCACATTGACATACCGCTTCGCCCCTTTTTTGCAGCCGATAAGCACCATCGCCGGCTCCTTATCAACAAAAGGATAGACAAAGCGCATTGTCTTGGGCTCTAACTGATGCCTGGTCAGCGTGTCCAAAAGCTCCACAAGCCGGAACGGTCTGTGAACGAGATAAAACTCACCGCCCGGCACGAGCAGCCGCTCCGCAGCCCGCGCTGCATCCTCAAACTGCATCAGCACCTCGTGGCGCGCAATCGCCTTCGCTCTGTCCGGATTCTCCAGTCCGTGCTCGGCAAGCATATACGGCGGATTGCAGGTAACTGCCTCAAACGATGCAGGGGCAAAGAGCTCCTCCGCCTGCCGGACGTCTCCGTGTACGATCTTTACCCGATCCTCCAGATGATTCAAAAGGACGCTCCTTGCCGCCATATCCGCACTCTCCTTTTGAATCTCCAGCCCCGTCAGCGCCGCCGCCCGGCTCTTGGCAGCCAGCAGAATCGGCAGGATGCCGTTTCCCGTGCACAGGTCAAGCATCCGGGAACCTTCCTTTGGCTTCGCAAATGCGGAGAGCAGGACTGCATCCATCCCGAAGCAGAACAAATCCGGATTCTGAATAATGCGGTAACCCATGATTCCCAGATCGTCCAGACGCTCCTTTTCCTTAAGCTCAACCCTCATCTAACTTTGATTTTCCTCCCTGAAGATCTTCCTTTTCCAGCTTCTCAAGCTCCTTTAATTCCTTTTCGGAGACATTCATTTTGTCTTTCTTATTGCGCCTTCTGAATTTCAGCTCCTGCACCTTGTACTCGCGCAGCTCCTTCTCGTCATCCGCATCAACTAACACCTTGACGAGCTGGCGCAGCACATTGACGGACTGCACCTCACCCTTTAACCCATCGAAGGTAGATACCGAATCTCCGATGTTCGGAAGCTTTTTGTTCAAATATTCGTAGGTCTCCTCCTCGTTCTTTAAGCAGCACATCAATCTGCCGCAGACACCGGAAATCTTCGTCGGATTGAGCGAAAGATTCTGCTCCTTCGCCATCCGTATCGACACCGGCGCAAATTCCGATAAATAGGAATGACAGCACAGCGCACGTCCGCAGATGCCGATGCCGCCGAGAATCTTCGTCTCATCCCGGACACCGATCTGCCGAAGCTCGATTCGGGTTCTGAATACCGAAGCTAAGTCCTTGACCAGCTCACGGAAATCGATACGCCCGTCCGCCGTAAAATAAAACAGCAGCTTGTTGTTGTCAAATGTATATTCCGCCTCAATCAGCTTCATCTGCAAGCCATGCTTTGCAATTTTCTTCAGACAAATCTGAAAGGCATCCTTCTCCTTTTCCTTGTTGTCCGCCTCGTGTTTGTCGTCCTCCTTGGTAGCAATGCGGATTACCGGCTTTAACGGCTGGGTGATTTTCTCATCCGGCACTTCCCTCACTCCGCTTACAACGGTACCATATTCCACGCCTCTTGCCGTCTCCACGATGACATGGTCGCCTCTTTTGATATGGTATTTGAGTGGATTAAAAAAATAGATCTTGCCGGCTACCCGAAATCTTACTCCTACTACTTTTGTCATTCTAGTTCTCCTTTATCGTCAGCAAAAGCAATTCCATCGTCAGATCAAAATTTACATTTGCCTTCAATCTCGCTTTCGCCTTCTCGAGCGCATCAATAATCGTCTCGATTCCGGCATAGGCGGACCTGTCCGCCACCTTCTTAATATACTGTATTTCATCCTTAAAAATCAAGTGATTTGCATCGTGTGTCGCCTTAAAGAGCAGCACATCCCGATACCAGACCTCCAGGATGTCAAGATAATCATTGATATCAAACTGATAGTCGTTGATTTTTTTGATTGCCGTGACAATCTCGTTAATCTCCATATCCCGGATATATTTCAGCAGCGTGACCGCCTCACGCTTGATATTGTCAAATTCCTCGCTCGCCGCAAGCGCCTTCGCACGTCCCAGATTTCCGCGCGCAAAAGCCACACACACCTCCGCCTTGTACTCCGGCACATGAATCTCGTTCATCAGATAGCTCTTGACGAGATCATCCCTGACAGGCCGCATGTTCAGCGTCACGCAGCGGCTTAAGACCGTCGGCAGAAGCGTGTCCAGATTCGTCGTGAGCAGCAGAATGACCGCATAGGCAGGCGGCTCCTCGATCGTCTTTAAAAGCGCATTCTGCGCCTGCACTGTCATCTTCTCGCTCTCATTCATAATATAAACCTTATACGGGCTGCTATACGGCTTGATGGCAATGTCATTGTTGATTTTGGTCCGGATATCGTCCACGCCGATCGTATTCGGCTTATCATGCATAACATTGATAATATCCGGATGATTTCTGTTCATCGCCTGCTTGCAGCTGTGACACTCACAGCAAGGCTTTTCCCCATCTGACTCACATTGAAGCGCCATCGCAAAAATATTCGCAATGAACTCCTTGCCGGCACTCCGCTCGCCGTTTATGATGTACGCATGTGCAACCTTCCCGGAAGCAATCGCATTTTGTAAGTGCGCTACTACCTGTTCCTGACCGATAATATCCTTAAAACCTGCCATACTGCCACCCCTTTCTCCTCAAATGTAAGAGCGAAAAATATATTTTCATTCCTTATGTAAAAATGTCGAGCAAAAGCCCGCGTATCTCGTCGATCTTATTTAAAATTGCGATATGATCCTTCTCATCCTTGACAAGCTCCTGCGCCAGATCATCCAGCGTCTCATCCACCATCCGGATAATGCCGTACACTCTGTGCCTTCCCCGCCTGTCCAGAAAGTTCTCCCTGCTGAATTCATGGCTTCTCGTGATAATTTCGTTGAAGAACGACTTGATCAGGGTCCGGTATTTCTTCATATCCTTGATATCCGTATGCTTCCCGATCTTATTGCCCTGCTGGACGATCTCCTCCATCATCAGCGTCAGTCTTGCCTGCAGATCCTGCTCGGCAATGTTGCTGGCAAGCATGAATTTAAAGGTGCCATCCGTCTGGCTTGCCTGCTGCCCGGTCTCCACCATATTGGTCTGCTGTATCTGATTAATCTTAATATCCAACGTCTGCCACCTTCCCTTCCTTTTATTTCATTACCTTAAGTATATACTGTTTCAGCTCACTAAGGCAATGCTCCAGATCATTATTTTCAAAACTATTTCGGATGCCTGCCTCCTCGATCCGCTTTGCGGAAAAATCCTCCGAATCGGCAAGGAACCTGCGGCACATTTCCCCGTACCTCGGATTCTCCTGCAGCTTCTCCCGGTCGAGCGCACGCTGCAGGCGCACCCCGTCGTCGAGTGTAATCAGAAGCGGCACGACCTTATCCGGTCCGAAATATGCCTTTACCCTCTCATAGGACTCCGGCGTACCGATAATCAGATAATTCCGCTTCTCCAGATCGATCTGTTCATCATCCACCGTAAAATATTTCCACACTCCGTAAAGCGTGTGGTAGGCTCTCAGCTCAATCACGCGTCCGGCAGCGGTCAGCTCCTTAAGGCGCTTCTCCCCTACAAAGTAGTACTCCTTTCCTTCCTCCTCCCCGTCCCGGATCGGTCTGGTCGTGTAGGAGACAATCGTATCAAGCGCAAGCTCCTCATCCTCCGACAGCTTCTTAAAAATCGTGTCCTTTCCGGTAGAGCTTTTGCCCATCAAGCAAAAAATCTTTCCCATACTGTTTTCCTTTACTCTCTGCCTGCTTCTATCTCAATAACGCGGAGCATATTCGTCGTGCCCGACTTTCCAAGCGGCAGTCCCGCCGTCAGCACGGCAATATCACCCTTTTTGACATAGCCCGCTTTTTCCGCCGCCGCTGCCGCCGCATCGAACAGCGCATCCGCATCGACTTCCTTGTTAATCATGAGCGGCGCAACACCCCAGCTTAAATTCAGCTGCCTGCACACCCTCGGATTGACGCTGCAGCCGATGATCGGACACGATGGCTTGTATCTGGAAATCATGTTCGCCGTAAAGCCGGACATCGTGACGGTGATGATCGCCGCCGCATTTAAATCCATTGCAGTTGTACACGTTGCATGGGAGATGGCGGTCGTGATGCTCTCCTCGTCGCCGCTCTCGATCTTTTTGAGCCGGCTCTTATAGTCGATATCCCGCTCAGCGCGCTCCGCAATCCTTGCCATCGTCTGCACTGCCTCAACCGGATAATCGCCTGCCGCACTCTCTCCCGATAACATGATCGCAGTCGTCCCGTCATAGATAGCATTGGCGACATCCGCCGTCTCCGCCCTTGTCGGTCTCGGATTATGTATCATCGATTCGAGCATCTGCGTCGCCGTGATGACATGCTTGCCCTTTGCGACAGCTTTTTTGATCATTTCCTTTTGCAGAACCGGCACATCCTCAAGCGGAATCTCAACACCCATATCCCCGCGTGCGACCATGATGCCGTCGGACACTTCGAGAATCTCGTTGATATTTTCAATTCCCTGCATATTCTCGATCTTGGCAATGACCTTTGCCGTCGATTGGTGCGCATTTAAAATCTCGCGCACCTGAAGAATATCCTCCTTCGTTCTGGCAAACGAAGCCGCCAGAAAATCGTAGCCCATCTCGGCACAGAAAATAATATCCTCCCTGTCCGCATCACTGATATACGGCATCGAAAGAACCGCGCCCGGCACATTGATTCCCTTGTGGTTGGATACCGTTCCTCCGTTTACGACGCGGCAGTGAATCTCCTCACCCTCGATCTTTTCCACGGTCATCTCGATCTTGCCGTCATCAATCAAAATGGTCGTTCCCGCCTTCACATCATGTTTCAGATTTTTATAGCTGATCGAGGCTTTTTCGGCTGTACCCATCAGCTCCTCCGTCGTCAATATAAACGCCGCACCCGCCTTCAGCACTGCACTTCCGCCCTCAAAGTCACGGAGTCTGATTTCCGGTCCCTTTGTGTCAAGCAATGTGGCAACCGGCAGCCCGAGCTCATTACTCACCTTCACGACCTTCCCCAGCTTCTGCTTCTGTTCCTCATGTGTTCCGTGCGAAAAATTAAATCTTGCAACATTCATTCCCGCCAGCATCAGCTCACGCAGCTTCTCCTCGCTCTCCGATGCCGGTCCGATCGTGCAGATAATCTTTGTCTTTCTCATGTTTCTGTCCTCTCTTTATGTCATATAATGATGTCAGGGTCAAAAGGTATAGGAAACGAACAAAACGCATGCGTTTTGATTCGTTTCCTGCGCCGAATTTGCGCTGCAACGCAGCATATTTCCTATGCAAATACGTGCGCATCCTTGCGGAGCTTTTATCGTAAACGCATTGATTAAGTGCGTTTACGATATTTTGTCAAAACGGATAACCTGAATCGTCTCGCAGGTATCGTCGCGCAGTCCCTGCAGCGGCAGTCCCATCTCACGGTACTGCACAAGCTGCCCGATCAGCTCCCCGGTGATTCTCTCGCCCGGTACCACCATCGGGATTCCCGGCGGATATATATATGCGAACTCGGCACTGATCTCTCCTGCGGCATCCGCAATCGGGCATGTCCTCCGGGGCATATCATACGCCTCATAAACAGGCACGACCCGCTCAGGCAATAAAAGCTGCTGCGCCGGCTCATCCCCGCTGCCCGTAGCGCACTTCTCATCGAAGAGCGCAAATGCGGGAGAGCCTGCCTGTCTGTCAGATTCCCGATCTGTGCACCGGTCTGCCCGCGCCAGCTCCTCATCCAGCTCCTTAAGCGCATGCAAAAGCCGCGCAAAGCCCTCATCCGTGTCACATACCGTAGCGATTCCCATCACATAGCCCGCCGATGCCATTTCCATCTGCAAATGATACCGCCTTAAAAGTATCTCATATAATTGCTCTCCGTTCAAGCCACAGTTTTGCGGAAAAATAAGGATTTTGCTTTTATCAAAATCAAAGCTTCCGTTTCGAAGCGCCCAGTCACGCGACAGCACCCGTATATGCGTAAGCGGGCTGCAGGCACGGACAAACGCATCCAGCCGTTCAGACAAAACGGACAGCCATTTTTCTCCTTTTGCAGCCGTCTCCTCGATACACTGCTG
>JAFUZE010000026.1 GCA_017476765.1 Lachnospiraceae bacterium | reverse complement strand
TTATGAATGATGCGCGGGTCTGCAATCAAAAAGCCCGATACATCTGTCCAGTTCTCGTACACGTCCGCACCGACTGCCTTCGCCACGATGGAACCGGTAATGTCGGAACCGCCTCTGGAAAACGTCTTGACAACTCCACTCTCCTTTGCTCCGTAAAAGCCCGGAACAACTGCACGCTCCACATGCTCCAGTCTTGCTGACAGTACCTCGTTTGTCTTATCGGCGAGGAAATTGCCGTCCTCATCAAAAAAGATGACCTCCGCCGCATCGATAAACTCATATCCCAGATAGTTCGCCATGATAATACCGTTCAAATATTCCCCGCGGCTGGCGGCATAATCGGAACCCGCCTTCTTTTTAAAATTCTCTGCGATTACAGTGAACTCCTCTGCGAGTGAGAGATTCAGTCCAAGTCCGTCAATGATCTCCTGATATCTCGCCTCGATTGCCTTGAGTGCCTTGCTGAAATCGTGTCCCTGCTCCGCATACGCATAGGTCGCATACAGCATATCGGTCACCTTCGTATCACCGGAATCTCTTTTGCCCGGTGCAGACGGAACGACAAACTTACGGTCCGCATCATCCCTGATAATCGCACCGACCTTCTGGAACTGTCTTGCACTTGCCAGCGAGCTTCCGCCAAACTTTACAACTTTTTTCATCTCTCTACTCCTCAATGCGCAGCATGCTTACGACGGTAAGCTGTGCCGCTTTTTCTTTATATTCTTTTTCACACATAACCTCTGTGATAAAACCGGTCTCATCCGTCAAGCCTGCGTCGATGACCTCTACGCTTCCAAAAGCGTCCTCAATTTTAGCCTTATCCGTCTCACTGACACGGACAAAGAATCTTCTCTTCACATCAGCAGCATCGGAAAGCGCCTGCTTCTCCGGATTCCAGAAGCATGGAACGCTGCGCCCGATATTTCTCGCACATTCAATGACATCCGATACAACCGCACTCGCTGTCGGAAGCTTGCCGGCTCCGCGTCCGTAATACATCGTATCTCCGAGCATATTTCCGCGCACTAAAATGCCGTTAAACACATCGCTTACACTGTAGAGCGGATGTGACGGAAACAGAACAAACGGAGCGACCATCGCATAGCAGCTGCCGCCTTCCGCCTTGCTCATGCCGAGCAGCTTGATCGTCGCGCCGAGCTCTTTCATATATTTAAAATCCTTTGTCGAAATCTTTGTAATTCCCTCCGTGTATACCTCTTCATAGTTCACGGTGCTGCCATATGCGAGCGAGGAGAGAATTGCGATCTTGCGGCAGGCATCATAGCCTTCTATGTCCGCCTCCGGATTGCGTTCCGCATAGCCCTTTTCCTGTGCTTCCTTTAATACCGCTTCATAGTCGGAGCCTTCCTTTTCCATCTTCGTCAGGATGTAGTTGGTCGTACCGTTCAGGATACCTGTCACTGCCTCGATCTTCTCAGGAGTCAGTGAGGAATTGATCGGGCGGATGATCGGAATACCGCCGCCGACGCTCGCCTCGAACAGATAGCTGCAGTTATGCTGCCTTGCAATCTCAAGCAGCTCCGGTCCATGTACGGCAACCAGCTCCTTGTTTGAGGTACATACGCTTTTTCCTTTTAACAGGGCGTTCTTGGAAAAGGTGTAGGCAGGCTCCACGCCTCCCATCGCCTCACAGATAATATCCACGCTGTCGTCGGAGAGAATCTGCTCATAGTCATGCACAACGAGGTGCTCATATTTATCTCCCGGAAAATCTCTCAGATCCAGAATATATTTGACATCAATCTCTGCTGCCGCCTTCTGATTGACCATATCCTGATTTTCCTTGATTACTTCTACAATACCGCTTCCTACCGTACCATATCCTAATACCGCTACGTTTACCATAATCCTTACTCCTTAGCTATAATTTTTACATTGCGGACACCCGCCATTTGCTCCATTGCGCTGACCATCCCGGAAATATCACTCGTCGTGGGCAGTACCTGCACACTGATGCTGAGCGTTGCTACGCCGTTGATCGGGATACTCTGATGAATTGTCAGTATGTTTGCTCCGGACATGGCGATAATCTTCAGCACATCCGATAAAAGCCCCGGCACATCGTTCACCTGCAGCATAAGCGTAATCGTCGTTCCGGTTGTCGTGTCCTGAAACGGGAAAATATCATCCTTATATTTATAGAAGGAGCTTCTGCTGATTCCCGTCAGATCCACCGCCTCCTTGACGGACAGCTGCTGTGAATCAATCAACCGTTTTGTCTCCACGACCTTTAACAAAACCTCTGGCAAAGCCCGCCGCTTCACTACATAGTAGTCAGTTGAATCCTGCATGTTTTCACCTCTTAAAAAGGCTCGTTGTCACTTGTTTTTCTCTCGTGTACACTTGTGCGTCACCGAAAGATATGATAGCACAATCCACAAAAGCTTGCAAGCCCCTTTGTGAATTATGACAGCAAAACCCCGGAAGCCCTATGACCTCCGGGGTAATGAAGTATCGTATTAATCTGCTTCCTCAGATGAGCGGATACTTGTCTGTCAGCGTCTTAACGATCGCCTTTGCTTCCTCAACCTTGTCTTCGCCGCCCTTGATCACAAGTGCGATTGCCTCCGCGATCCTGTCCATGTCCTCTGTGTTCATGCCGCGCGAGGTAACTGCCGGTGTTCCGAGGCGGATGCCGCTCGTGACAAACGGGGACTTCGGATCGTTCGGAATCGTGTTTTTGTTCGCCGTGATATGTGCGGCATCAAGCAGCTTCTCCACTTCCTTACCGGTCAGCTCAAAGTTCGTCAGGTCAACGAGCATCAGATGGTTGTCCGTGCCGCCTGATACGATTTTGATGCCTCTGTCCATCAAGCCCTTGCAGAGTGCCTGCGCATTGTCGACAACGCCCTTTGCGTATGTCTTGAAGTCATCCGAGAGCGCCTCCTTAAAGCATACTGCCTTTGCCGCAATGACATGCATCAAAGGTCCGCCCTGAATACCCGGGAAAATGGCTTTGTTGAAGTTGTATTTCTCTGCCGCTTCCTTGTTGGCAAGAATCAGACCGCCTCTCGGACCGCGCAGTGTCTTGTGCGTTGTCGTTGTCACAACGTCTGCGTAAGGAATCGGACTCTCATGCAGTCCTGCCGCAACTAATCCGGCGATATGAGCCATATCCACCATAAGTACAGCGTCGACTTCGTCTGCAACCTCTCTGAATTTCTTAAAATCAATCGCCCTTGCATATGCGGATGCACCTGCAATGATCATCTTCGGCTTTGACTCGAGCGCAATTCTGCGGAGCTCCTCATAATCGATGAAGCCGTCGTCATTTACCCCGTAAGGTACAATGTTAAAATATTTACCGGAAATATTGACCGGTGAACCGTGTGTCAGATGTCCGCCGTGAGCCAGATTCATGCCCATGATCGTATCACCCGGCTCACAGACCGCAAACTGGACTGCCAGATTGGCCTGAGCGCCCGAGTGCGGCTGTACGTTGGCGTAATCACAGCCAAACAATTCCTTTGCCCGCTCGATTGCCAGATTCTCCACAACGTCCACACAATCGCAGCCGCCGTAATATCTCTTTCCCGGATAGCCCTCCGCATATTTGTTTGTCAGCGGGCTTCCCATCGCTGCCATCACTGCCTTGCTCACCCAGTTCTCGGAAGCAATCAGCTCGATATGGCTGTTCTGTCTTTCCTGTTCATCCACGATTGCCTGTGCAATCTCCGGATCAATTACTTTTACTTCGTCTAATGAATACATAGCTGTTCCCCTATTACTTAAAATTTATTTGTAAGGCTGTTATTTCGCCTTTACAGACTTTCCTTTTGTCCATTCATATTTTGAACCGATGCTGTATGTCTGCCCGGATTTAAATTTCGTGTTTTTGTATGTTGTCTTAGAGTTTTTGTTTGTCGATGAATAAATTTTAAAGGTCGCCTGTTTACTTCCCTGCTTCAAAATAATAAATGCACTGTAATACTTACCCTTATTCATCACGGTCGCATAAACAAAGGCCTGCTTGTCGTTTAGTCCGCCTGCAGGAACATCCGGTGCATAATAGCGTACATCGTCCATCTTTGCCGCAAGAATGTGCTCCTTTGTCACTTTGTTTTTCAGCTTAATCGTGCCCACATTCTTTTTGGCATTGATTGTTATCGAAGAAACCTTAAGCCCTTTTGACGAATGCGTGGAGGTCGGATCATTTTTCTTTGCGAATACAGAAAAGGATTCCGCCACCGTGTTATGCCTGCCCGCCTGCGGAACTGCCAGCTGATTCGTTCTCTGATAGTAGGAATAGCTGCCGCTTTTTACTTTTTCCACAAGAAAGCCGTTTTCATCAACGGAAGTACTGAGCTTAGCCGCCGCTTTTTTATAGTTGGCAAGCTGCGTGCACAATGCAAAGCCGTTCTTTGTCGTAATACTTGAAGGAACGGAGGTCGGAAGCTCCTCTGCCGCCTTTATAAACTTTTGAACCGAAGCCTGCTCCGTGAAGGTTCCCTTCTCCACAACCTCAAACTCCTGCGTGACACTCTTGCCCTTGAATGCAACCTTGATTGTCGTTGTACCGGTCTTGAGCGCCTTCAGATAACCTTTGGAGTCCACCGATGCAACCTTCGTCTTGCTGGATGAATAGGACGCCTTTACCATCGAAGCGGTCTTAGAAGGATCTACGCCGTAATACACGACTACATAATCTCCGATATAAAATTCCTGTCCCTCCTCAATCTGTATGGCCTCGCTTGAATAGAAGTACCAGTTCATACCGGTAAACGATGCCGCCTCGGTTTCCAGCCTTGCCATCGGCAAAAGCGCAAGCACCGTCGGCAGCACGAGCAGCATGGACAGCATGACTGCCAGACGTCTTTTGAACATTTCTCTCATGTTGTTTCCTCCCTTGTTTGAATTTTGGGCTTCTCTAATCAGGTATATAAAAAATACCCAATTTTCATGATAAATTAGTGACTTGGAAAAGTCAAGAGCGGGGTACAGCTCCTTAGGGTAATCATTTCCCTATATATTAAGATGATCCGGATAGGTAAAAGGTTCCCGTTTTATTTGTCCGGCTCCGCCGCACCGCTCAGTGCAATTCCGGCAAACACCCAAAACAGCGGGGCTGTCTGGACGGTTGAGTCATTAAAAAAGCTCGCTGCAATAAAGCTGATGCAGGCAAGATAGCATCCTATGCCGAGGCGCAGCTGCAGCGAAAGCACCCGTCCGTCTGTGCCTGCCTCCCTGCATGCACTGCGGTATTGCCTGCGGCATTTTGCGATCAGCAGCACATAAAAGGCTGCTACGCAGACAACCGACAGGAAGCCTGTCTGTACCCATTTCGTCAGATAATCGTTATGCGCCTTTTCAATCACCCGGTCCGGGTCGTCCGCATACACGATCTTGCCCGCATAGTCGTTTTGCGGAAACACCTCCGCAAAGGTATCGGGGCCGCTTCCGAGTACAAGATACCTTTTTAAAAGAGGCAGCACCCGCGACCAGATATATCCTCTGGCGGAGCCGAGATATTCGAGCCCATGCAGGTCTGCCGCCGGCACCGGAGTCATCCGGCTTCTTTTTCCGGCTGCATTCTGATAATAATAGATGCCGTCCTCCCGGACGAAGCTGAGTGTCGTATCCAGCAGAAAAACGTATATTTGCTGCCCATCCTGCAAATCCAGAACCGCCTCGGCGGATGCTTCGAACGGAAGCTTTAAGCTCTCACCTTCCGGTGCCGAGACCGTATCCCCCGACTGCTCACTGCGGCAGGAGAGCGTCTCGCCTTCCACATAAAGCAGATAATCCGTCCGGGCATAGCGGATATGGATTCCTTCCTCATCGGTCACCATCTCCTCTAGCGGTTCCCGGTCGTTTTTTTCCAAAATCCTTGATAAATACGGAAAGCCGAGGATGGCATCTGTGCCCACCAGCACAATTAAAAGGATGCCCGCTCCGGCGGCAATCAGCCGGTTATTCGCCGCCCCGCCGTTTCCGTCTCCCTTTACGCGCAGACGGTGCGTCCATAAAAGGGTCAGGATCAGCGTCATAATCATCGTCAGCAAGGATGCCCGCGAATAGGTAAACCACACGAGACAAGCGAGCAAAGCACAGAGCGCCGCATAGCAGCGCCTGCGCTTTTTTTCCTGTTCCGTAACAGCCACAAAAAATACAATCGCAAACAGCATGCTCAGGGCAATCCCCGCATAGTTCGGATTATACAGTGTCAGATACACGTTATTTCCGGTAAAGAGGTTCTCGATTTCACCGCCGTATGCCGCAAAATTCTCCTCCGACATAACAAGGCGCTGCACCCACATAAAGTCGAGCAGATCATGCCCGGACACCTGAAAGGCACCGATCAGAACAAACGCAGTGCACAGCCACAAAATCCCTCTCCAGATAATCCGATAGTCCCGCTCCTTCTGCATAAGCTGATAGGTGTACAAAAACAGTACCACATAAGAAATGAGCACAAAGCAGCTCTCAAACGACTCAAAATTCCCCTGCACCGAAGCCTTCCGGTTTACGGAGCAGAGCGTCGATAAGAGCACAAAAGCACAGTAACCGAAAAGCGGAGCCGCATATTTCACCGGCTTCATCTGCTCACGGTACAGGGCAAACCGAAAGGCGAGAATCACACAGGCAAAAAATGCGATAACATCAAGAAAATAGCTCTTGTAATAGCAGTAAAAATCAGCCAGTATATCATTGGATAAGTACCATTCATACTGACTGTAACCGCAGCTGTACACCGCCAGATGTACGATCAGCGGAAGCACCCCGATCACAAGCAGAACCGGTATGAGCAAATCCCACATCTCGGGAGTTTCTGATTTTTTCCCCTTCATTCCTTAAAGCCTCCGTATGCGCAGTGAGCCGTGAATAGTAACCATTTCTTCTTGTTCCATCATAGCATGCGGACAAAAATCTGTAAAACTTATATTTTTATTAAATTATTGGATTTTCCATAAAACGGATTGACAAAACCGGCAAAAAAAACAATAATGCTATGTGAAAAAAAATATCATTTGAATCGGCATGGCAGAATCCATGTCCGGGAAAAGGAAACAGAACCATGAATACAGATAAAAATTTTATTCAGAAATATAAGCATGCACTGCTCCCGATCGCATATTTCCCTGTTTATATGCTTGCCTTTACTTATCTGGAAGCAAACACCCCGGCAAACTATTATATCGTTCATATGAAAATCGACGATTCCATTCCGTTCTGCGAATATTTTATCATTCCGTATCTGCTGTGGTTCTTTTATATTGCGGCAGTCGTCTGTACGTTCATATTCCTTGACAAGCAGGACTTTTACAAGCTCTGCATCACTCTGGGCACGGGAATGACCTTGTTTTTGCTCATCTCCTTCCTGATTCCGAACGGTCACGAGCTGCGTCCTGTCTTTTTTGAGAGGGACAACATTTTCGTGGATATGGTCAAGCGGCTCTACGCTGCGGACACTCCTACGAACCTGTTCCCGAGCATTCACTGCTACAACTCCATCATGGCGCACATTGCGATCGCAAACAGCCGGAAATTAAAAAAGTACACAAAACTAAGGCTTGCTTCCCTCATTTTGTGTACCCTGATCGTGTTGTCCACGATGTTTTTAAAACAGCATTCCGCTTTTGATGTGATCACGGCGGCTGCGCTGTCCGCAATTATGTATTGTCTCGTATATAAACCGCAGTTAGTTAAACTGCACAAACTTTCGGGCGATTTTGTATAAGCCCTCGGAGACCTTTCTTCCGCCTTTGCCCGGCAGATTCATAACACTTCCGGTAATTCCGTGCCGCAGGCGGAAGTACACCTTGCGGTTCTTCTGCTTGATGTAATCCCACAGCTCCTGCTTCTTTAAAAGCGCCTCGTCCGTCTCCGCCAGTATGAGCATCACGGAGGAGACCGTCGTGATGATATCCAGATATTTCATCATATATTTATACGCCTTTTTGTTCGTGATCTTCGTTTCCACGAGATAATCAACCATGCGCTTATTGACCCGTATCTGCTGGTCAATCCTGCTGATCATGACCTTTTCATTGACAGACTGATCCGCTCTGCCGATAAAATAGCGATAAAAATTCACGTTTACATAATACATGTTCTTCACATACGGGAGCGGTTCAAACACAAAGAGATTGTCCACATAAAAGGTATGCTCCGGCAGCCTGATATTGCAGTCTCTGAGCAGCTTTGTCCGGTAAATGACAGAGTGCATCAGAATATTCTGTGACTTTCTGAAATGCCCGACCTTATCCCATGTAAAAAACTCGTTCTCCGGCAGCGTGTGCTGGAAGGAAACGACCTTCTTGCGCTTTACGCCCTCCTTTTCGTAAACAAAATTGGAGATCAGCATATCTAAAATCTTATCGCCGCCCACGAGTCTGCGGAGCACCTCCAGAATTTCCAGATATGCGCTTTCCTTGACCCAGTCATCACTGTCCACGACCTTAAAAAATATGCCTGTCGCCAGCTCGATTCCGGTATTGACCGCAGAGCCGTGTCCTCCGTTTTCCTTGTGCACCGCCCTGACAATCGTCGGATATTTGACCGCATACTCATCGGCAATTTCACCCGTGGCATCGGCAGAGCCGTCATTCACAATCAGAATCTCCACATCCTCACCGCCTATGAGCAGAGAATCCACGCATCGTCTGAGGTAATCCTGTGAATTGTAGCTCGGTATTGTAATGGTCAATAATTTCATGTTTATGTTCCTCGTTTCTGTATACAAATCGCTTGCCTTATGACGCATAGAAACTTCTGCCCACTGCGAGTCCGGCATCCTGCATTTGTGCGCATCCTGCACAAAATGGCTGAATCAGATATTCACATAATGGGTATATGCGCGAAAAGCCGAAGGAATCGGGTATGCCTCCTTTGTCTCGTCGGGATGCACTAGAATGTGCCCTTCCGTCTGCGCCAGCGTTCTGTCCGAAAATCCGTTCTCCTCCACCTTGACGGCATATCCCTTCATCTGCCACTCCACATGGGAAAAAATATGCTTCGCCTTCTCCAGCTCCTTTATATGCAAAACCCTGTATCCGACGTTTTCCAGATAGCGCACTACGTCCTGCGCACAAACATATCCGGCAAGTGAAGGAAACTCATACATACCGGCAAGCAGCCCGGTATTTTCTCTTTTATGTAACACGGTTCTGTCCCCGTCCCGGATAATCAGAATCGTTTTTTCCTCGACCCGGCGCTCCTTCTTGGACTTCTTATACGGGAACTCAAGCTGTCTGCCCTCCGCATATGCCCTGCAGAGCTCTCCCACGGGACACTCCTCGCAATGAGGCGCACCGTTTGGCACACAGACCGTCGCACCAAGCTCCATCATCGCCTGATTAAAGTCACCCGGTCTGCCTTGCGGCATCAGCTCCCTTAAGACTTCCTCCCAGTGTTTTTTAACCTTCTGGCTTAAAATGTCTTCACCGCTGCATGTCATGCGGGATAAGACCCTGAGTACATTCCCATCTACAGCCGGCTCGCAGATCTGAAAGGAGATCGAAGCGATCGCCCCCGCCGTATAACTGCCGATTCCCGGCAGGGACAGCAGCTTTTCGTAATCTCCCGGCATCTGTCCGTCGTACTGCTCAACGACACATCTCGCAGCCTTTTGCAGATTTCTGGCACGGTTATAATATCCCAGCCCTTCCCAGAGCTTGAGGAGCTTCTCCTCGTCCACATCCGCGAGATCGCGCAGCGTCGGGAGCGCCTTCATAAAACGCTCAAAATAAGGCTTGACCGCCTCTACCCTCGTCTGCTGAAGCATAATCTCCGACACCCAGACTCTGTAAGGTGCCGTGTTCTCTCTCCACGGAAGTATCCTCTTATTCTCATCAAACCACGCAAGCAGAGGGGATGGCATCTGTTCCAAATTTGTCATAAGCACCTTCCTCTCAGTGGCAGGAGCCCGCTTTTCCGTACCTGTAAGATATGGAGTCAGGCGTCCTTGAATTATAGCAAATCCCTATCTGTAAATCAATGAATATTTTCTTAAGATATCTTAAACGGTTCCCCGGTCACCGCATACGGACGCACTCGTATTTTTCCTTCATCAAAAGACAGTTCTTGAGCTGTTCATAGCGCTGCGGGAGCGGGCCTTCATCTACCTCAATGT
>JAFUZE010000294.1 GCA_017476765.1 Lachnospiraceae bacterium | reverse complement strand
GAATCATAATCGCCTCTGCGTCCTCCGGTATGCTGTCATACTGTAGCAGACTGATCGATTCCGTCTCAATATTTTCCTTTGCGAGGGCTGACGCAAACGAAGCGTCAAGTGCCATCTCGTCATGTCCCTCAAGGATGTAAACCTTCGGGATGCTGTCGCTTGTCACAAAGGCGATTGCGCTCGTAATCTGCCCCTCCGCATCGTATCCGGTCGTCGTCTGGCTGTAGGATGTATAGTCAAATTCCGTCTCGTACAGGTCGTTGTAGCTAATGACCTGACTTCTCTTCTCCCCCACCACGATGAGACTGTTCCTCGTCACGGACTCCTGCGTATATTGCGTATAAAAATTCGGATATTTGACCGGGTCTTTGTATTCTACCTTAATATGGGAGGACAGCTCCTCATAGCCCTCCAGCGTTCTTCCGACCGTCTCGTCCTGACTGTCCTTAGCATTTAACACATAAATCGTGATATCCTCCGAGAGTGCTTCCGCCACCTTTTTGGTGTCATCCGAAATGGCATACAGCTTTTCCTTCGTCACATCGATCGACGCGTACTTCGCCGGCAGATTGGCTGCAATCAGATTGACGAGCACGGTCAGCACGAGCGCTGCAGCGATCATCGTGCTGCTGAACGCTCCCATCGTAAACGTTTTGACCGATACACTGTATCTTCTCTTCTGAATCGACTGTGTCGTCAGGAACAAAAACAGCAGCGTGACCGAAACGAAATAAACGATGCTTGTGATACTCAGCGTCCCCTGCAAAAAGGAATAAAATCTCTGATACAGGTCAAGCTGCTCCAAAATGTGCGTGACCACATTGCCGTCCGTCGAAATGAGCGAGATAATCCCCTGCATAATATAGGTGAGGAGCAGAACCGCAAAGGTGAGCACCGCTGCAATCACCTGACTTTCGGTGAGCGAGGAGATGAAAACACCGATGGCAATGCACGCTGCCCCGTACAAAAAGAAGCCCAGAATCGCACTGTAGCTTTCGCCGTACCGCACCTCACCGAATGCGCCCAGAATCAGCGGATATGTGCACACGGCGAACACCGGTATCGCAAACGTCGTAAGCAGTGCCAGATACTTTCCCGCAACAATTTTGCCGACACTGAGCGGCGAAGTCAGAATCAGCTGGTCGGTCTTCTGCTTTCTCTCCTCGGAAAGAATACGCATCGAAAGGATCGGTATCGCGATGAGACTGATGAGCACGGAACTCGCCATTGTGCTTGCCAGACTCGAATAGCCGTACATCAAATTATAAGCAGAAAAATAAATGCTCAAAAAAAGCATAAGCGCCGCAACAAACAGCCACCCGATGACAGAGCGGAATAACACGCCCATTTCTTTTTTCCATATTGCGACCATATTACTTCCCCTCCTTCTCTCCGGTCAGTTCCAGGAACACATCCTCCAGCGTCATATGCCGAAGCTCCATCCGGATAATCGGAAGCTGCGCCTTTGCAAAGGCAAAGAATACCTCCTGACGGATATCCGTCCCTGCCGCAGTCTCCAGAATGACCTCACAGTCCTGCTCCTGCTGACGGACTTCCGATTTCTCTGTTTTTTTCAGTGTGCCGATTACCGACTTCACCGCTTTTTCGTCTCCCCTGACCGTGAGCTCCAGACGGCCGTTGCCGTTCAGGATTCCCTGCAAATTGTCAAGCGTGTCGCTTGCGACCAGCTTTCCGTGCGACAAAATGAGAACATAGTCGCAGACGGCACTGATCTCCGTCAGAATATGTGAGCTTAAAATGACCGTATGTTTTTTCCCGAGCTCCTTAATAAGCTCACGAATCTCGATGATCTGCTTCGGGTCAAGACCGACTGTCGGCTCATCCAGAATGATAATCGCCGGATACCCGAGAACTGCCTGTGCAATGCCGACCCTCTGCCGGTACCCCTTTGACAGATTCTGAATCAGCCGGTCCTGCATATCCGAAATGCGGGTCAGCTCCATAACGTTCCGGATCTGCCCTGCCTGCTCTGTCTTTTGAATTCCCTTTAATTCCGCAACAAATACCAGATACTCAAGCACGGTCATATTGTCAT
Organism: Lachnospiraceae bacterium; assembly: GCA_017476765.1. GTDB lineage: Bacteria > Bacillota > Clostridia > Lachnospirales > Lachnospiraceae > JAFUZE01. The sequence continues at coordinate 1,964 of JAFUZE010000294.1, read as the reverse complement.
ATACCGGCGGAATTTCCGGCAGATACCCGATATTTCTCTTTGCCTGCTCCGCCTCCTTCAAAATATCATAACCGTTTATTTTTACCTCCCCCGAAGTGGAAGCCAGATAACCGGTCATCATGTTCAGCGTCGTAGATTTCCCTGCTCCGTTCGGTCCTAAAAAGCCGTATATTTTCCCTTCCTCAAGCTGAAAGGACAGATCATCCACCGCAACATGCTTGCCGTATTTTTTTGTCAAGTGACTGACCTCTATCACATCCTGTTCCTCCCTTACGATAAATTTATACCTGTTGTATCATACGTCTCAGGTGTGAAAAAAATATCATGTTTTTGTGTACATTCTGTGTCCGCTTACATTTTCCTAAATATACTTTAAAATATCCGTTTCCGTCTGCGCAAGATGTGTCGCTCCCGCTTTGCGCAATTCCTCCTCGCTTCCGTAGCCGAACAACACACCGATGGAATCCATGCCGAATTTCCCTGCACCGAGAATATCGTACTCCCGGTCTCCGATCATGACGACCTTCGAGATATCCGTCACCTGACAGGAGGAAAGCGCATAGGCAATCACCTCGTCCTTCTTTGTCCGCGTCTCATCCATGTTGGCTCCTGCCACAAACGTAAAATAAGACATCAGATCATAATGCTCGAGAATCTGCTTTGCGAACTGCTCCGGCTTGGAGGTCGCAACGACAAGCATTCTGCCGGAGTGGGACAGCTTGCCCAGAACATCGGGGATTCCCTCGTAAACACGATTCTCAAAAATGCCTCTGTCGCGGTAGTACTCTCTGTAATAGTCCACCGCCTCCCTCGCCTGTTCATCGGAAAATCCATAAAACCGCCGAAAGGAATCTATTAAAGGAGGTCCGATAAATTTGTAAAGCTCACTTCGGCTTCCCGTCTTAATCCCATATTTTCCCAGTGCATATGCGACGGAATTTGTAATGCCGATTCCCGGGTCGGTCAACGTGCCGTCAAGGTCAAAGAGACAGACCTCATACGCCTTGTCGATTCCCGGCTGCCACCGGTACACATTCAGGTCTACTCTTCCTTCCTCGCTCTCCACGCCCTCTCCTGCGAGCAGCTCAATCTGCCGGTTGCACCCTCCGAACACAAAGGCGCTTGAGACCTCCCCCTCACGATTTACGACCCGGTGACAGGGAATGTACTGCGGGTCGGGATTGACATGCAGGGCGTAGCCTACCACCCTTGCCCATCTCCGGTTGCCCGCCAGCAAAGCGACCTGTCCGTAGGTTGCCACCTTTCCCTTCGGGATACGTTTCACAACATCATAAATACGGTCAAACGTATTCAAATTTTCCTTCATCTGCTGCATTCCTCCTTTTGTCTTTGCCACAGCTTCTTTTTATACTCACTTCCGTTACAGCATTTCTATTCTATCAAAGGAATCCACAGATGCAAAGAGAAAAACTGTTTCTCACAGCATAGATTATATAGAAAAAATATTGCAAGGATACAAAAAAGATATATCATTCTGTTATACTACCATTATACTATTGGTAATTACAGGAACCCAGAAATGGAACGCACATGAAGGAGGATGTATATGCACAAACGAACCAAACTATTCCTGTCACGGTTTACCTCAGTGTTTCTGAGTGCTGCCCTGATCGGTACAAGCGCACCTGTCAGCAATACGGTCTATGCCGCACAGCCTGCATCGGTATCCTTTTCCGAAGAGACCGACGGTGAATCCAACGCTGTCTCACAAAATGAGATGACGCCTGCCTTCTCCGAGGAGACTGTCGGAGTTACGGAGCCGGCTTCTGCGGCTGACGAAGCGACTTCCGAATCTGCACCTCTTACCGAAAGTGACCCGGAATTTCTCCCGGATGCCGGATCAGATAACGGTTCGGAAGACTATGACGCTTTCAACCTTGCTGTCCAAAGCCTTTTCGAAAAGGACGGGCATCCTCTCCTTACCGTCGATCGGGAATATTACG
>JAFUZE010000293.1 GCA_017476765.1 Lachnospiraceae bacterium | reverse complement strand
TTCAGGGAACGAGTGCCAATCTGGCATTTGAGGCAAAAAAAGCGGGAACTGCATCGTTAAATGCGGAAGCAGTCATCGATGAGGACGGCAACAATAAGGCGACTGCGAGCCGGTCTGTCTCCATCGCCGGGAGCGGCACAGCGGATCGTGCAGTGCAGGCGGAGGATGATACCGACCAGACGACAGAGAGACAGCCGCAGGAAGAGACGACGCAGGAGGATGCCGCACAGGAGGATGCTGCGCAGGACGACATGCAGTCTGCGGAAGCGGCTGCCGCCCTGACAGAGCTTTCGTCCAACGCCTATCTCAAAAAGTTCAAGGTGACGGACGCAAAGCTGAAGCCGAAATTTTCGAAGGACGTGACGGAGTACACGGTTACGCTCAAGGAGGATGTCAAGCAGCTTGTATACACGGCAAAGACGGATGATAAAAATGCGCAGATTGTCGCCGCAAGCGGGTTTGCCAATCTGAAGAACGGCTCCAACCGGGCGGTGCTCACCGTCAAGGCACAGGACGGCACGACGATGTCCTATCTGTTTACGATACTGAAGGAGGGAGCTGCCGCAAGCGCGGAGGATACGGAGGGAAAGGAGACTGCCGAGGAATCGGGAGGTCTGATCGCAGTGGAAGACAGCAGCCTGTATGTCAATACGACATTTCCGGAGGAATTGCTTCCAGAGGGATTTCTCAAGGTAATGTATGTGTATAAGGAGCAGTATGTGGAGGCGGCTTATTTTGAGATGGGTCAGCTGGTACTGCTTTATCTCTCCGGACAGGACGGAAGCGATGCGGACTTTTATATCTATTATTCCGGAAGCGATGAGTTCATGGATTTCATCCAGCTAAAGGGAGCGGAAGGACATTTTATCTTTCCGGTTCAGTTTCCGGTCGGCGTAGTCATACCGGACGGCTTTCAGGATGCCACGATGCAGTGGAATGACAAGTCGGTCGTCGCATTTATGGCATCGCAGCTCGGTCAGGACGAGGAGACTGACTCAGACGGAGCGAGTGATACCGCGCAGACAGACGCGGATATACAGGAACCGGTTGAGGAACAGACCGCTGAGGAGGAAGAGCTTCTGCCGGGGAATGTCCTGGCGGACCCGAACGATTATTATCTGCTCTATGCGATGAATCAGGACGGCGGGGAAGGCTTTTACCTGTATGACAGTCTGGAAGGAACCTATCAGCGCTTTCTTCAGCTTGCAGGAGCATCCGATACGGAAGCTTTTGATGAGGAAAACTATGTCCTTTACAAGACAAAGTCGCAGAGACGCATGGTTGTCATCGGCTTTTTGATTGTCGCTATCGTGATTCTTCTCTTTGTTCTGCTGAATCTGTTTCTTCAGATCAGGGAATTAAAGGAGGAGACGGACGATGAGGAGGACGGGGACGACGAGGACAACGAGGAGAACCCGGCTTCCGGGCAGGATACTGCCGCATTAAAGGCGGAAAAGAGGGCGCAGCACATCAAAAAGCAGGAAGAGCGGCTTCGTCAGAAGGAAGAGAAGCGAAAACAGCGGGAGGAGCTGGAAAAGCAGAAGGCACAGCAGAAGCAGAAGGCGGAGCAGGAGAGGCAGAGGGCACAGCAGGAGGAGCTCGAAAAGGAAAGGGCACGGAAGGAAGCGGAGGAAAAGGCAAAGGAAGAGAACGAAAAGCAGACAAAAAGAGAAGCTGCCGCCCGAAAGCGTCAGACGGAGCGGGAAAGGCAGCGTGAGGAAGCACTCAGGAGAATCAATCAGAGAGCGGAGGAGGACAGGGAGACCCGCACGGGAGAGGGCGTCAGCCCGACAAGGCAAAGCAGACGTCAGGGACCGATCATGTTCGACCTGACAACGCCGAAGATTGATGACAATCTGACACCGAAGATGCAAAGAGAGCAGATGGACGATGATTTTGAATTTGAATTTATAAATATTGACGAGGATTGAGAGCATGAATTTTACACAAAAAGCAGAGAGGGTATTGGACATAGCCGGAAAGCGGGCAAAGAGCCTGCATCAGAATTATATCGGAACAGAACACATTCTGTTAGGGCTGATCGAGGAAGGAACCGGAGTTGCGGCGAGAGTCCTGCAGGAAAACGGTGTGGACGAGGATGCACTTTTGGATATGATTGAGGAGCTGATCGCCACAAGCAACCATTTGAAGCTGGCGGAGCGGGACGGATACACGCCGCGGGCGCAGGAGGTGCTGGAGGAAAGCAAGCATCAGGCGGCGCGCTTTGGCTGTACGCAGGCGGGAACCGAGCATATTTTAATGGCGCTGATCAAGGAGGGCGACAATATTGCCGTTCGGCTTTTGAACACGATCGGCGTGCAGCTGCAGAAGGTTTATGTGGAGCTTTTAGCAGCGATGGGGGAGGATCCGAATCTGTACCGGGAGGATCTGAGCCGCAAAAAGAAAAACGAGGGCACAAAAACGCTCGAGCAGTACAGTACGGACGTGACGAAAAAGGCGGAGCAGGGCGAGCTTGATCCCGTGATCGGGCGAAACGAGGAGATCACGAGGGTCATTCAGATCGTGAGCCGCAGAACGAAGAATAATCCGTGCCTGATCGGGGAACCGGGTGTCGGCAAAACGGCGATTGTCGAAGGATTGGCACAGCGCATTGTGAGCGGTGACGTGCCGGACACGGTCAAAAACAAGAGAGTCGTCACGCTGGATCTGTCCGGCATGGTGGCAGGAAGCAAATACCGGGGCGAGTTTGAGGAACGGATTAAAAAGGTGATCAAGGAGGTCATCACGGCAGGGAATATTCTTTTGTTTGTGGATGAGATTCATACGATCATCGGAGCCGGAGGAGCAGAAGGTGCGATTGACGCATCGAATATTTTGAAGCCGTCGCTGGCGCGCGGCGAGATTCAGCTCATCGGTGCAACGACGATCGAGGAGTATCGCAAGTATGTGGAGAAGGATGCGGCGCTGGAGCGAAGATTTCAGCCGGTGACCGTGGAGGAGCCTTCTCTTGCCGGAGCGATTGAGATTTTAAACGGTATTAAGCACAAGTATGAGGAGCATCATCATGTGACGATCACGGAGGATGCCGTGGAGGCAGCGGTCAAATTGTCGGACCGTTATATCAACGACCGGAATCTGCCGGATAAGGCGATTGACCTGATCGATGAGGCATCCGCTGCCATCAAGCTGTCGGGCATGCAGATTCCGCAGAAGCTGAAGGATATGGAAGCGCAGATCAAGGATCTGGAAGTGAAAATTGAGCGCTCCTTTAAGTTCAGCATCATTGCACAGGCGCAGGAGCTCAGACAGGAGCAGGAGGAGCTCGTCAAAAAGTATAAGCAGGCAGTCCGTGCGCACGAGAGAAAGCTGGAGAAAAATCAGCTGCTCGTGACGGAAAATGAGATTGCCGCCGTTGTCTCGATGTGGACGAAGATTCCGGTTCAGAAGCTCGAGGAGAAGGAGAGCGAGAGACTGCTGAAGCTCGAGAGTATTTTGCACAAGCGTATGATCGGTCAGCAGGAGGCTGTCAGCGCGGTGTCGAGGGCGATGCGCAGAGGCAGGGTAGGCCTGCAGGACCCGAACAGACCGATCGGCTCGTTTTTGTTCTTAGGCCCGACCGGCGTGGGAAAAACCGAGTTGTCGAAGGCTTTGGCGGAGGCGATGTTCGGGTCGGAGAATGCGCTCATTCGTGTCGATATGTCGGAGTATATGGAGTCGCACTCCGTGTCCAAGATGATCGGCTCACCGCCCGGATATGTCGGTCATGACGAGGGCGGGCAGCTTTCCGAAAAGGTGCGCAGAAATCCGTATTCCGTCGTCCTGTTTGATGAGGTTGAGAAGGCGCATCCGGATGTGTTCAACATTTTGCTGCAGGTGCTCGATGACGGGCATATTACGGACTCGAAGGGAAGGAAGGTCAGCTTCAAGAACACGATTCTGATCATGACGTCCAATGCGGGTGCACAGAGGATCATCTCTCCGAAAAATCTGGGTTTTGTGACCAATACGAGTGAAGAGATGAATTATCAGAAGATGAAGGACGGTGTCATGGAGGAGGTCAAGAAGCTCTTTAAACCGGAATTTATCAACCGTATTGATGAGATCATGGTGTTCCATCAGCTGACGGATAAGGATATGGGAGAGATCATTACGCTCTTAGCCAAAAACCTGTGCACAAGGTGCGAGCAGCAGATGGATCTGCATCTGACGATCTCACCGGCGTTAAAGGAGCACATTGTAAAGAAGTACTCCGATCTCAAGATGGGTGCAAGACCGCTAAAGCGTGCCATCCAGACGGAAATCGAGGATAAGCTCGCGGAGGAGATTCTGACCGGAGCCGTGAAGGCGGGAGACCATGTGCTTGCCGGCATACATGGAGAAAAGATTACGTTTAAAGTAAAAGAGAAGAAAGAATAACTGGATTTCTTTGTCGAAATATTATATACTTGAGATACATGAACGGGGGCAAAAGGCTCTTGAAGCGTTTTGCATGCAGATTACAACAAACCAGAATCAGGAGGACAAAAGAATGGCAGCGGTGGAACAGTTAATACGCGAAGGAGAAGGTGGAGTCATTTACTTTGGCAATCATTTGTTGACGGAAAAGAAAAAGCTGGAGGATTTTCCGTGTTTAGGAGATTTATATAAGGTCAAGACGTATCAGGCGATGACGAAATTGGAAAAAAACGGGATGTTTTTGTATGAGTCTGTTCCGGGAACGAGCGTAGGTGATTTCAAGGAGACAGACAACGGACTTTCCTTCCGTGTGGAGGGCAATGAGGATGCGCAGCTTACGGTCGGCTTGAAGGAAGATACGGAGTATGAGGTTTTTGTCGGCGGAGAGAGCATTGGCAGGATGAAGACGAATTTAGGCGGTAAGCTGAGCCTCGGTGTGGAGCTTTCCGGAACGGATGCGGTAGAAGTTAAGGTGGTAGAAGTTTAGAAATGGCGAAAAGTAAAAGGGCAGTCGTATATTTTTGCGGAAACTGCGGTCATGAATCTGCCAAGTGGATGGGGCAGTGCCCTGCCTGTAAAATGTGGAATACCTTTGCGGAGGAGGTCGTCAAGGTAGAATCCAAAGGAATGGGCGGCGCAGCGAAAGCCGTACTTTCGGACAGGGCGGCGCGGCCCGTAACTTTTTCGGAGATTTCCTTATCCGATGAGGAGCGGTTTCAAACAGGAATAGAGGAATTTGATCGGGTACTAGGCGGAGGCATAGTACCCGGTTCTTTAACGCTTGTCGGCGGCGATCCGGGAATCGGCAAATCAACCCTGCTTTTGCAGGTGTGTCAAAAACTTGCAAATCAGCGTGCAAAGGTTCTTTATATCTCCGGAGAGGAATCCCTGAAACAAATTAAAATGAGAGCGATGCGGATCGGCCCCTTTACCGATGAGCTGACGCTTTTGTGCGAGACGGATTTATCTGTGATCGAGGAGGCAATCCGCCGCACAAAGCCGGAGATCGTCGTCATCGATTCCATTCAGACGATGTTTCAGGAGGAGATCGGCGCAGCGCCGGGCAGCGTTTCGCAGGTGCGGGAGGCGACGAGTGTGCTGATGCGCATTGCAAAGGGGCTGTCGATCGTCATTTTTATTGTCGGTCATGTGACGAAGGAAGGAACGGTGGCGGGACCGCGTGTGCTGGAGCATATGGTGGATACGGTGCTGTATTTTGAGGGAGACCGGCATGCCTCGTACCGCATTCTTCGCGGTGTCAAAAATCGTTTCGGCTCGACGAATGAGATCGGCGTTTTTGAAATGAGAAACGAGGGGCTGGCAGAGGTCAAAAATCCGTCCGAATTTATGCTAAGCGGAAAGCCTGTGGATGCCAGCGGTTCGATTGTGGTCTGTTCCGTCGAGGGAACAAGACCGATTCTTCTCGAGGTGCAGGCACTTGTGTGCGATACGAGCTTTAATATTCCGAGAAGGCAGGCAACCGGTACCGATTTTAACAGAGTCAATCTGCTGATGGCTGTTCTGGAGAAGCGGCTGAATGTCAGTATGGCGCACTGCGATGCCTACGTCAATTTAGCCGGAGGCATCCGTATGGCGGAGCCGGCAATCGATCTGGGTATCGTGCTTGCGGTTCTCTCAAGCTACCGCAATAAGCCGATCGATGATAAAACAGTAGCGTTTGGCGAGGTCGGACTGAGCGGTGAGATTCGTGCGGTGTCGATGCCGCAGCAGAGAGTTTTGGAGGCGAGAAAGCTTGGCTTTACGACCTGTATCCTCCCGGCAGTCTGCAAGGATATGCTGAAGGAAATAGAAGGAATCCGGCTGATCGGAGTCGCCAATCTCGGAGAAGCGATCTCGGCAGTATTTTGAGATGCCGTGGGATTTCCACGTTTTCAAAACACCGAAAAAGGGATAATGATGGGAAAGGAGCTCAGGTGAAGGCAAATGCGTTAAAAAAAGCCGGAAGGTGCATGATCTTTTCGGCAATCATCGGCGTTCTCGTGTTTTTCCTGCAAAGGCTTCTGATTCCCAAATGGGAACCGGACGGGCTGTGGGAGCCGGTGACATCCATGATTGATGGATTTTATGAGGAAGAGAAGCAGACGATGGATGTCATTTATCTGGGAAGCAGCAATGCATTTTATGACATCAATCCGCTGATTGTTTATGAGGAATACGGAATCACCGGATATGTGCTCGGAAGCGGAGAGCAGAGAATTGCCTGTTCCTATTATTATTTGCAGGAGATATTAAAGAGACAGAGCCCGCAGATCGTTGTACTGGACTGTCTCTCGGTCTATGCCACCGGCAGTCCGGAGGAGGAGCAGAACCGGAAGGCATACGATTATATGCCGCTCACAAGGGAGAAGGTTGCTTCTTTAAAAGAAAATATGGGAGAAGGCGAAAGTCTGGTGTCGTATCTTTTCCCGCTTGTGCGTTATCACGGACGTATCTGGGAACTGAGCGGCAGGGATTTTACCTATCTGGGAGCAGACCGGCATTATCCGCTCAAGGGCTATGCCTACTCGGACAAGACCGCAGACGGGCTTCCGACGCTGAATATGGATGTCGTGCTGCACGAGGGAATCCGGATGGACGAAAGGAACATCACATATTTGGAAAAAATCAAGCAGCTGTGTGATGAAAACCGGATCACACTTGTGCTGATCAAGACTCCGAATATTGAGTGGGGAAGATACGAGCATGACGGAATTTCGCAGCTGGCACAGCAGCTCGGGGTACCGTTTGTCGATTACAACACCTTTTATGCCGAGCTGGGCATTACTGAGCAAACGTGTTTTCTCGACGGTGCGCACTTAAACTACAGAGGGGCGGAAAAGCTCAGCCGCCACTTGGGAGAGTATGTGTCCTCCATGATGGAGGAGCATCCGGCGCACACCGCAGAGACGAAGCAGGAATGGGATGCGGATTGTGCCTACTATCGGACGTTTTATCCTTGAAAAACAGGAGAGGGGGAACCGTTTCTCTTGAAAAAATAACCCTGCTACATTATAATTTAGAATAAGCGCATAAAAGAAAGAATAAAGGAGTGAATGGCTATGAGTTTTTTGTTCTGGCTGTTTTTTATCGGAATCTTTATATGCATTTATAATAAAAAGAATCGTTCTGCCAAAAAGCCATCATCCTCGGCTAAATCGCTTTCCTATGATACGAATACAAGGTCGGGGAACAGGATGGAAAGAGCGGGCAGTTCTTCCGGGGCGCCGCGCACATCGAACGCAAAGCCGGGCAGCAGGTCATCCTTCGCGCCGGAAACTGCGGCTCAGAAGAAGGGCTACCAGTCCACTACCGAGCAGCTCCGCAAAAAGGCGGAGGCAGATGAGAGGGAGCATGAGAGGGAGAAGCGTGAGGCGGAGTATCAGAAGCGGAAGCAGTACAATGGGAAAAGGTATGCGAAGCGCTATATTTTAGGTGATCCGGTTCCGAAGGGAATGCATGTGAAGAACTGCGGCTACTGCGGTGCGGAAAATCTGCTTGCAAACGGAAGCCGGGAGAAGCTGCTCTGTTATTTTTGTCGGGAGGAACTGTAACAGGGAGCAAGATCAGGAAAAGAAGAAAATGAAAAACGTATAAAATCAGAAGCAAGAAACAAAAACAAGAAACAGAACAAGACATAAGAAACAAAGGGAAACAGCATCATGAAAAGAAAAAGAAGA
>JAFUZE010000025.1 GCA_017476765.1 Lachnospiraceae bacterium | reverse complement strand
GGATATGATACCCGGATTGAGCAGAGCGGCAGCAATGTCTCCGGCGGGCAGAAGCAGCGCCTTTGCATTGCCAGAGCGCTTCTGAAAAAGCCGAAGATCCTCATTTTAGACGACAGCACGAGTGCGGTCGATACGGCGACGGACGCAAAGATCAGGAGAGCGTTTCGGGAAGAAATTCCGGATACGACAAAGCTGATCATCGCCCAGCGAATTTCCAGCGTGAAGGATGCTGACCGCATTATTGTCATGGAGGACGGAAGAGTGGATGGGTTTGGAACACACGAGGAGCTGCTTGCAGGCAATGAGATTTACAGGGAAGTGTACGAATCACAGACGAGCGGCGGCGGTGATTTTGATGAGAGGATGGGTGAGTGACGATGCCGGGAATGGGACGTGTGCCGAGAGGACAGAAACCAAATGTAAAAAATCCGGGAAAGCTGTTGGCAAGGCTGATGAGCTATGTGTTTCGCGATTACCGCTTTGCCTGCCTGCTCGTGTTTGTGTTTATTTTGATTGGTGTGCTTGCCAATGTGCAGGGAATGCTGTTTACGAAAAATCTGATCGATGATTATATTACACCGTTTCTTCTGACGGACAATCCGGATTTTACACCGCTTGCCCATGCGATCGGAAGGGTGTGCATTTTTTATGCCATCGGTATCGTATCGACGTTTGCCTACAACCGCATTATGGTGAGTGTCACGCAGGGCGTTTTGCGGAATATGAGAAACGAGCTTTTTGAACATATGGAGCAGCTGCCGATCCGGTATTTTGATACGCATGCGCACGGCGATATCATGTCGGTCTACACGAACGACATCGATACGCTCCGGCAGATGATCAGCCAGAGCATTCCGCAGATCATCAACAGTGCGTTCACGATCGTCAGTGTTTTTATCAGCATGCTGACGCTGAGCATTCCGCTGACGCTTGTCACGCTGCTCATGGTGACGCTGATGCTGTTTTGCTCCAAAAAGGCAGCCTCGGCGAGCGGCAAATACTTTTTGCAGCAGCAGATGAATCTGGGGCAGGTCAATGGCTTTATCGAGGAAATGATGAACGGACAGAAGGTTGTCAAGGTCTTTTGCCACGAGGAAGAAAACAAGCAGAAATTTAAGGAGCTAAACGATAACCTGTATGTGAGCGCCGACCGTGCGAACACGTTTACGAACATTTTAGGGCCGATCAATGCACAGCTTGGCAATGTCGGATATGTTGTCTGTGCAATTGTCGGCGGGGCGCTTGCGTTAAGCGGCTTCGGCGGCTTTACGCTCGGTGGGCTGGCGAGCTTTCTGACGCTCAACAGAAGCTTTAACATGCCGATCAATCAGGTCAGCCAGCAGTTCAATGCGATTGTGATGGCGCTTGCCGGAACGGAGCGTATTTTCCGCCTGATGGATGAGCCGGTGGAAGCGGACGACGGTTACGTCACGCTTGTGCATGCGAAGGAGGTAAACGGAACGCTTCAGGAGAGTGAGCAGCGCACGGGAAGATGGGCGTGGAAGCATGTGCATCAGGCGGATGCGAGTGTGGACTATAAGGAGCTTCGGGGCGATGTCGTGTTTGATGGCGTGGATTTCGGCTACACGGATGAGAAGATGGTGCTTCATGATATCAAGCTGTATGCAAAGCCGGGGGAGAAGATTGCATTTGTCGGTTCCACGGGTGCCGGAAAGACGACGATCACGAACCTCATCAACCGGTTTTATGATATACAGGACGGAAAGATCCGATATGACGGCATCAATATCGGCAAGATTAAGAAGGGCGATCTGAGGCGGTCGCTCGGAATTGTTTTGCAGGATACCCACTTATTTACCGGGACGGTCAGGGACAACATCCGCTTCGGCAAGCTCGACGCGACGGACGAGGAGATTGTGGCAGCGGCAAGGCTGGCGAATGCCGATGGCTTTATCCGGAGACTGCCAAACGGCTACGACACGATGCTGACCGGAGGTGGTGCGAACTTAAGTCAGGGACAGCGTCAGCTCCTTGCGATTGCCCGTGCGGCGATCGCAGACCCGCCGGTGCTGATTCTGGACGAGGCGACAAGCTCGATCGATACGAGAACCGAGCGCATTGTGCAGGAGGGTATGGATCGCCTGATGCACGGAAGAACAACGTTTGTCATTGCGCACAGGCTCTCCACGGTAAAAAATTCGGATTGTATTATGGTGCTCGAACAGGGCAGAATTATAGAGAGAGGAACCCATGAGCAGCTGCTTGCGGAGAAAGGGAAATATTATCAGCTGTATACGGGGAACGCGATCGGGGCGTAGACCGGATGCGCTTTGGAAATGTTTTTTTGCAGGAGAGGAAGAATTATGGAGCGGGCAGAACAAGCGGCGGCATTCAAAAAAAGCGGATATGAAAGGCGGCAAACATGAAACGTAACAGAAGAAACGGGATAAAAATAGCTGCGGCGGTTGCCGCTTACTCCTGTGCGGCAGCTGTATCGGTAGTGCATTATCTTCTGCAATATGCGATCGGACGAAGCGGTGACGGCGGTGTCCGCAAGGTTGCTTTAAACGTGGATTCGGTAAAGGGTGAAACGGAGAGGATTCAAGGCCTGAACTGTGAGCGGCAGAGGAAGCTGACGGAAGCTTTTACGGGACGCATCCGGGAGCGGCAGGCAGAGATAGTCTCATGCGATGGTCTGACCTTGAGGGGCGGATATTATGAGCAGAAGGACAGCCATCTGTGGGCGGTCATCATTCACGGCTACCGGAGCAGGCACCGCTCGATGCTGAATTTCGCACAGAGATATTATGATGCGGGCTATCAGGTGCTGTTGCCGGATCTTCGCGCCTGCGGTGAGAGTGAAGGGCGGTTTCTGGGCATGGGCTGGCTGGACCGGAAGGACATGCTCGGATGGATTGACTGGATTTTGCAAAAGGATGCGGATGCCAAAATTGTGCTGCACGGCGCTTCGATGGGAGGAGCGACCGTGATGATGACGTCCGGGGAGCAGACACCGGATGCCGTCAGAGCGTTTGTCGAGGACTGCGGCTATACGAGTGCATGGGATATGTTTTCCTCCGAGCTTCGGCTGCGGTTTCATCTGCCGGAGTTTCCGGTGCTCTATCTGGCAAGCGGGATAGCGAGGCTGCGTGCCGGATACGGACTGAAAACGGCATCCTCGCTTGAGCAGGTTAAAAAATGTCAAAAGCCGATGCTTTTCATCCATGGCACGCAGGATGATTTCGTGCCGTTTGAGATGCTGGATGTGCTGTATCAGGCAAAGCCGGGGACAAAGAAGCAAAAGCTCAAAGCAGAGGGGGCGGGACACGGAGAGGCTGCAAAAACGCTTGGTGATAAGTATTGGGAGTCCGTTTTTGCATTTATCACGCCATATATGACATCTTGAAAAAATTGATTTACAAACTATATATATAGTGGGGGATAAGCGATGAAGTACGATTTACATTGTCATACAAAGGAAGGCTCGCTCGACGCAAGGCTCGGACTTGTGCCGTATGCGATGATGCTCAGGCAGCGCGGATATTCGGGTATGCTGATCACGGATCATGATTCCTACAGAGGCTACGAGTACTATATGGATATGAAAGGCTACGGAAAGCTGCCGCACATGCTCGACCGCTTTGTCGTGCTCAAGGGCGTTGAGTACGATACGCGCGATGCGGGGCATGTGCTCATCATTCTTCCGGACGGCGTGGACTGTCCGCTTTTTGAAAAGAAGGGGCTGAAGTTGGAGAAGCTTGAGAAGATCGTTCATAAGCTCGGCGGCATTATGGGGGCGGCGCATCCGTACGGAAACGGATACATTGCGGTGACAAACACCAGATTATATAAAAAGAATCCTAAGGTAGTGGAATGCTTTGATTTTATTGAGGTGTACAATTCCACCCTGAATAAGGAGAAGAATGCGATGGCGTATGCGCTCGCCGGACAGCTCGGCAAGCCGATGACGGCGGGCTCCGATGCCCATTCGGTGCTCCGGGTGGGAACGGCATATACCGATTTTGAGACAAGGATTACATGTAACGATGATCTGATTGCTTATATCAGGGAAGGCAGGCAGACGAAACCGGTCGGGCTGTTCCATCCGGGACTGCTCAAGAAGAAAAATCCCGTGATACGAAAGCTGGGCATCGTAGGCTACTGGCTGTACAACAAGACCGGTATGGTTATCCGGACCGGCGCAAGAAACAGGGGATTAAAAAATCTGAATTTCAAGAGATAAACGATATGCTTTTTTTTAGAGAAAATTCATATTGCGGTGTGAAACCGGCGATCGGTTGAAGGTCTCATTTTTGGGACCTTTTTTTATTGGCTGATTTCAGCGCTCACAAAATTCCTACAATTTTTCCAAATATATCGCACAATAAGACAAAATAAAATTAAAAAATAATTAAAATTATTAAATTATGTAGACAAAACGGGAAATTGGTGCTAAGCTGACGAAAGTTGTTTACGGAAGAAGCGTTTCTTCTCAACAGGAAGGGCGGCTTGACACGAAACAGCAAAAACAGATGATTGCGAAACAATCTTCCCCAATATCAGGATATGAACAAATAACGAAGACGAGGGCGACTCAGCCACCGCTTGGAGCCCGAGTTTCGTTATTTTGTACATATCCGTCCGGGTCTTGAAGCGTTTCGCAGCTATCCAAAACAGCAAAAAAGAGGAAAGGAGAGGTATGGTAGAACATAGGGAAGTCTATCATACGGTAAAAGGGAAATGAAAGCATTAGTGTGGGAAAACGGAGAGCGGATTTCTCTGACCGAGCGTCCGTATCCGGTGATGCAGACACAGTCTGATGTCGTAATTAAGATCAGGTATTCCGGTATATGCGGGACCGATCTGCAGGTCGTAAAAGGAAATGAAACGATCACGCCGGATATCATCATGGGACATGAGGCGGTAGGAGAGATCGTGGAGAAGGGAAAACATGTGACCGAATATGAGCTTGGCGATTTGGTCATCATCGACCCGAACCAGTATTGCTGTGACTGTGAAAATTGTAAGAAGGGACGGACCAATTTCTGCACCGGATGGAACGGGGGACTGAAAATTGCAGGAATTAACGTGGACGGAACCTTTGCAGAATATTTCTGCTGCCACAAACGGTATGTATATAAGGTGCCGGATGGAATGCGCATGGAGGCAGCGGTTTTAATTGAGCCGATGGCATGTGTGCTCAACAACCTGCGGGCGGCAGATATCAAGGAACATGAATCCGTGTTAGTCATGGGCTCCGGACCGATGGGGGCGCTGTGCCAGATGATTGCAAAAAACAACGCAGGTCTTGTGGTGGCAACGGAAAATTCCGACTACCGGATCGGAGAATGTTCAAAATTCAGTGATTATATATACAAAAGTGATGCGCTTACGACTGAGAAGATCAGGGAGATCAATCAGGGGCATCTGTTCGATGTCATCATCGATACGGTGGGCAATCAGCTGGAGCATGCGCTGACCTTGTGTGAAAAGGGCGGAAGAGTGATTCCGATGGGGATGAATAAGGTATATTCCTGCGGGATAAAGCCGTATCAGTTCATCAGCGGAGGAATCCGGCTGATCGGGGCAAGCGAATACAACCAGCTGTTTTGTGACACCATTCAGGCAGCCCGGAGATTTCCGCTTCTTGAGAGTATCGTGACAAAAAAATATCCTGTCACAGAGTATAGAAGCGCACTGCGTGAGGTATTAGGGTACGATCCGGAAACCGGAAAAAGGGAAGAGATCACACAGATGAAGGTGGTTCTTGAATTTCAGTGAGATTAAAAGGAAACAAAGAAATAAATAAAAAAGGGAAGAGGAGTATCAATGAATCAATTTGAACGCTTGGAAGCATATTTAGGGGAAACAAAAAGTCAGGATACCATGCAGATTCCGGAAATCTGGAACAAATATATCGACTATGAGGATTACAAAGCAGTGGCGGAGCATATCATCGAAGTGAATGTCACAGACTTTTACCGCTTTGTGTTAAAGAGAATCCGGGAGCTTCACGATGAGATCAATACCGACGTGAAGGATTCGCAGATTTACTGTGCGATGCCGCGTTATACAATGGCGTGGGATATACATAATGAGGGGAGTCTAAGCGGAGGAACGCTTCTTCGGATGCTGATTTTACTGCCGGTGCTCAAGGAAATGAAGATCAATGTGCTGTATCTGCTTCCGATTACGGAATACAGCAACCGGAACAAGAAGGGAGATATCGGCTCGCCGTTTGCGATCAAGGATTTTTATAAGCTCGACCCGAATCTGCACGATGCGCTTGTCGATGGGCTGAGTAATTTTACATTGGATGACGAGTTCCATGTCCTTGTGCAAGCGGCACACCTGATCGGTATCCGCATCGTCATCGATTTTATACCGAGAGTGACGGCAAGGGACAGCAACATCATCAAGGAGCATCCGGACTGGGTGTACTGGATTAAAAAGGAATACGAAAAGGACTTTGTCACGCCGGAGATTCCGGGGCTTGATTTCTTTCAGGAATGTACCCCGGACAATCTAAGGCAGGTGTATGAGGCGGAGAGCACAAAGCACCATCTGAAGCAGTTTGTCCTTCCGCCGAATGAGCAGAATCCGGAGGAGTGGGCGCGCATTTTACATGATGCGGATACGAAGGGTGAGGATGTCTTTGCGCTTATTGAGGAGCGCCTGGGTATGACAACACCGCCGGGACACTCAGACTGGATTAATGATGTACAGCCGATCTGGACAGACATTACGTTCTGGAAGCTGTTTTTGGACAACAACGAGCTGGCGCAGCAGTATGTGGATGCGGATCAGCCGCCGTATGTGATGTTCGACACGATCAAGGCAAACAAATTTCCGGCGAAGCGTCCGAATCAGGAATTGTGGAACTTATTTACCGACGTGCTGGAATATTATGCAAAGGAGTTTCAGCTGGACGGCTTCCGGTTCGATATCGGACATACGCTTCCGAAGGAGCTGCTTGAGACGTTGTTTGAGAAGGTGCGGGAGTATGTGGAGCATCCGATTTTTATCAGTGAGGATCTGTTTAACAGAAACCATGAGAGTGCACGGAAAACAGGCTACAATATTATGCTTGGCAGCAGCTGGAAGGAAGTCGGGGACATCAAAAAGCAGAGCTATGAGACGTTTATCCGGGAGCTCTCTGAGATGAAGATTCAGGCATATGCATGCGCGGAGACGCACGACACGCCCCGCATTGTCACAAGAAAGGGCGGTATCTGTCTGGCGAGAGGACTGGCGATCGTGAATGCGTTCCTCCCAAACGGCGTGCATTTTATCCTCTCCGGCTATGAGATCAATGAGAAGCAGCCGATGAACTGCGGACTTGCGGATAATACAGGCGGGGCAAAGATTGACAAGGCGTTTTTCAACAATATTTCTATGGACTGGACAAGCCGGAACGCCTATGAAATGCTCGATTATCTCATAAAGGTCAATCAGACGAGAGACATCTATAAGGATCGGATTGAGCCGGAGCGCATGGAGCTGCTCGGGATCGACGAGAAATGCATTGCCTTTGCCTACGGGAAAGAGCTGCTCGTCGTATTTAATCTGGACTTTGAGAACCAGTCACAGTTTTATGCGGCGCAGATTCCTTTTGACGAGTACGATGAAGTGATAAACAGTGCGCAGGAGGAGTTTGGCGTCATTCTGGATGGGCATACGATTCAGCTTCCGCCGGCAGGTGCGGCACTGCTTTGCCGTCGCTCCTCCTGATTATAAGGATGAAGAAAGCAGCAGGAGAGGACGTAGACCGATGTATGGGCAGGAAGGGAAAGCGGCTTACAAAAAAGGAAATTGTGAAGAAAGGAAGCTAGGACATGAAAGAGAAGGAAATCGTAATTTGGCATGAGATGGACGGAGCCGGCGACAGCAGCCTCAAATTTATTGAGACAATATGCAGGGAGCTTCACGAGAAGGAAAATCTCAGCTTTCGATTTGTGCAGATGAATCTGGTTCCGTTTACGGAGCGTCTGCGTCATTTGGACGAGCAAAAGGAGAAGCCGGACGTGATTTTTATCGCACAGGATCTGGTGAACATGGAAGGCGCACATTTATCGGAGGTTCCGGAGCGCTTTGGCAGATATATGGCTCCAAAGACGTGGGATTCGATGAAATATAAGGGCGTGCAGAGAGGCGTGCCGTATTTACAGGGGAATCATGCGGTGATTTTCTATAACAAGAAATATTTTGACAAAAGACCGGAGAGCTGGGACGACATCCGGGCGATGAGGCGGCGGGGGGTATGTCCGTTCTCTCTCGATCTCACGGTCCAGTACTGGCTTTTGCCGTTTGTCTATACGATTTACGGTAATCCGATCAAAGACGGGCGCGTGACGATAACAAGCGAAAACACCGGGCAGGTACAGCGCTTTCTCGGCGATCTGTTAAAGGAAGGGACGCTTCGTTCCTACAGTGCGATCAGCACGATGCTTGATAAGTTTATCGCAGGTGAGATTGCATGCATGCTGAACGGAGAATGGCTGTATGAATATTTGCATCAGGAGATGGGCGAGGATGTCGGAATCAGCCGGCTGCCCAGGATGGGACAGAAGGAAATGACCGGCGTATCCTCCAGTGTCGGAATCGCTTTTCCGGCAAATTCCTTAGAAGGAGAAAAGAAAACGGAGCTCGGGGTCTTTCTTGACTATATGCTCAGTGAGGACGTGCAGACGAGATGGCTGACCGAGCACAAGCGGATTCCGGTCAATCAAA
Source organism: Lachnospiraceae bacterium (assembly GCA_017476765.1). Classification (GTDB taxonomy): domain Bacteria; phylum Bacillota; class Clostridia; order Lachnospirales; family Lachnospiraceae; genus JAFUZE01. The sequence continues at coordinate 16,991 of JAFUZE010000025.1, read as the reverse complement.
AGGTTCTTGCACACATGGATCAGCTTGCGGTTGATGAGAATATCAAAATCAGCTGCGGACAGATGGAAAAAAACTATTTCCTGATAAATGAACTATGTTTAAGTGATTTATGGCAGCAAGGAGAAAAAATTTTAAAAAAAGTAGTGGAAAATAATGCAGAATAGTGATACAACAAATAGGAGTGAATAAAATGAAAATCAGTTTAGTTAGTGAAGTGTCGATTGATGGCAAGATAACCTTTGGAGAGGGAAAGAGCAGTAAGGACTTATTTTCGCTGCTTTCTCAGGAGGATATGGAATTTATTCATCAGATCAGGGGAAGGGTCGAAGGCATTTTGGTCGGAATGAACACGATTCGTTACGACAATCCGTCCCTGACCTGCCGCTATGTGGAGGGCGCAAATCCGATTCGGATTATTCCGACCCGCAGTCTGGAGCTTCCGGAGGATGCGACCGTATTAAACGACGGGATTCCGACGATCCTCATCACGACCGAGAGTAACCGGGAGAAGGCGGACAGCTACCGGAGCTATGACAATGTAAGGTTTGTCTTTGCGGGAGAGAACAAGATTGATTTCGCAAACGCATTCGCACAGCTGGAGATTCAGTATGATATACATACGATTATGCTTGAGGGCGGCGGTACGCTCAACTGGACGCTGATTGACAAGAATATGATCAGTGAGATCATCATCATCCGGCTTCCGATCATTATCGGCGGCAAGGACAATGTGTCGTTAGTGGACGGCGAGGGCTATTCGGAATGCAGTCTGGCAAAGAAATACTGCCTTAAGAGCGTGGAGCTGAGGGGAAATGTGACCATCAACAATTATGTGAAGGCATAAGTGGCATTTTGCGCTGGTTTAAAACTCAGAAAATGGAGGAAATGTGTATGGAAAACAGACAAATTGTACTGAAGGATGACCTTAAGGAAGCACTGAAAAAGCTGGGCTTACAGGAGGGGGACCATGTGATCGTCCACGCCTCCTTAAGCAGCATGGGCTTTGTATGCGGCGGAGCGCAGATTGTCATTGAGGCGCTTCTGGAGACCGTGGGAGAGAGCGGAACGATTATGATGCCGTCGCAGAGCTGGAAAAATCTGGACCCGGAGGCGGGTGTTCACTGGGAGGAGCCGAAGGAGTGGTGGCAGCTCATCCGGGATCACTGGCCTGCCTATGACAAGGATATCACGCCTACGAATACGATGGGCGCCGTTGCGGAAATGTTCCGGAAATGGCCGGGAGCTGAGCGCAGCTCCCATCCGGCACGTTCCTTTGCCGCAAAGGGTGCGCAGGCACATGAGCTTTTAAAGGATCATGATTTGCATGATATTTTCGGCGAGCAGTCCCTGATCGGGAAGCTGTATGCCCTGGGCGGAAAGGTGCTTTTACTCGGAGTCGGATACGATAAAAATACATCGATTCATCTGGCGGATGTGAGAGCCGAATATCCGTCAAAGCATTATGCGAACGAGAGCAGCGCAATGCTCGTGGACGGAAAGAGACAGTGGGTGACGTATGAGACGCTCGTTGTTGACGGAGAGGACTTTGAGCAGATCGGAGAAGCCTTTGAGGCAGAAAAAGAGGTCAAAAAGGTCACGGTCGGCAATGCCACGGCAACGTGCATGAACCAGAGGGAGATCGTGGATTTTGCAGTGGACTGGATTCAGAAGAACAGGAAATAAGAGGGAGGAGTTATGGAGAAAAAAGAATTTTATGACCATATCAAAAAAATTGCACTCCCGATTACGGTGCAGAGCCTTTTGCAAGCGGCGCTCAGCCTGATCGACCAGATCATGATCGGGCATCTGGGAAGCGCGAGCATTGCAGGGGTAGGACTTGCCGCCAAATTTATTTCCTTATTTTCAGTGACGATGACGGCGATCGTCACGGTGGCGGGAATTATGATTGCACAGTACAAGGGAAGCGGGAGCAAGGAGGGAATTAACAGCAGCTTTTTTTGCAACCTCTATTTTTCGCTCTCGGTTGCCGTGCTTTTTATTCTGCTGTCGCTCCTTTTGCCGACGCAGATTATCCGCTTATATACCGGGGATGCGGAGACGATCGGACAGGCTGTGATTTATCTGCGCATTATGGCAGCAGGCTTCATCCCGCAGACGATTACATTGATGCTCTCGGCGCTTTTAAGAAATATGGATTCCGCGAAATTCGCGACGATTGCCAGCGGCATTTCGGCGGTTACGAACACGGTTTTAAATTATCTGTTCATTTATGGTGTCGGAAAGCTTCCGCAGATGGATGTGGCGGGAGCCGCACTTGCGACGAGCGTTTCGAGGGTTATCGAGCTTGCGATTATTCTCGGTCTGTATTATAAGATCAAGAGGCAGAAGGAAATCGAGCTGAAATTCGTGTTCGGCTTTGAGAAGCGTTTTATCCAAAAGATCGGCTACGTCCTTGCGCCGATTCTGATGTGCGAGTTTTTGTGGAGTCTGGGAGAAAACGTGTATGCGGTCATCTACGGACATATCGGAACCGAAGCGTGTGCGGCAATGACCCTGACCTATCCGATTCAGACGCTTGCAATCGGTGTGTTGTCGGGAATCTCGGCTTCTGCCGGAATTATTGTCGGGGAATCGCTCGGGGCGGACAACAACGATAAGGCGTACGAGCAGTCGAGGAGCTTTATCAAAATGACGGTATTGGCATCTGTTTTAATTGGTGTTATAATCAGCGTGCTGGCTGGATACTATGTAAGATTGTTTAATGTCAGTGACGAGACGAGAAATGTCACGATTTACATTTTATATGCGTACTGTCTTGTGTTCTGCGGGAAGGTGATCAATATGGTTCTGGGGGGCGGCGTGCTTCGAAGCGGCGGTCAGACGAAGTATATTATGGTCATTGATATGATCGGGACGTGGCTCATCGGTGTCCCGCTTGGAATTGTCACAGCGTATGTGCTGAAAATGCCGATCTATGCTGTGTATTTTATTCTCTCGCTTGAGGAGTATGTGAGAGTCGTATTGGAGCTTCATGTGTTCCGGTCAAGACGATGGATGAGAAACATTGCGCAGAATGACTGAGTTTCTGTTATACGACGCAGAGTTCTGCAGTGGATTGTTTGGGGAAAGGAAGGAAGAAACAGTATGATTAAAGTATTATTTGTCTGTCACGGCAATATCTGCCGGAGTCCGATGGCGGAATTTGTCCTGAAGGATATGGTAAAGAAGCAGGGAATTGCACAGCAGTTCGAGATTGCGTCCGCGGCAACGAGCACGGATGAAATCTGGGACGGCATCGGCAACCCGGTCTATCCGCCTGCACGCGAGGTACTGGCAAAGCATGGAATCAGCTGTGACGGCAAGAGAGCCGCTTTGCTGAAGGAATCCGATTACGATGCGTACGATTATCTGATCGGCATGGATTCGATGAATATTCAAAGCATGGAACGGATGACCGGGCACAAGGCGGGGCGTAAAATCCGTAAAATGCTCGAATTTGCCGGTGAGAACAGGGACTGCCGTGATCCGTGGTACACCGGTCAGTTTGATGAGACGTATCGCGATGTCGTTGCCGGATGCACTGCCTTTTTGGAGTTTTTGAAAAGGGAAGGGCAGATTGCATAATTTATGACGAAACATCATTTTTCATAAAGGCAAGCCGCAGCGCTGTCAATTTGCGGCGGGAAACGGGAATTTTTGAACCGTTTGTAAGCACCGCCGCATTTTTTGAGAGACGGATAATGCTGCGGAGATTTACGATATAGGTTCTGTGGCAGCGGAAGAATGCTGCGGACGGCAGGCGTTCCTCCCACGAGAGAAGGCTGTTGTCACTGTAATAGGTGTCGTTTGCGGTCCAGATCTCGCTTCCGCCCGTGACAGCGGAAAGATACAGGATATCCTTCAGTGGGATTTTGTGCAGGATACCGAGACGCAACAGAGTGATGTGCTCGTTTAAGTACAGCTCCTCAAAGCAGGCATCCAGATTGTCGTACAGCTCCTTAGGAAGAATCGGTTTGGTCATAAAGCGGAAAGCCCGCACACGGTAGCCCTCCTTGTAGCGTGTCTCATAGGCGGTCAGAATCAGGATGAGTGCATGCGGAAACCGCGCATGGATTTTTTCACTCCATGAAATGCCGTCCAGCGTTTTGTCTCCAAATTCCAAATCCATAAAAATAAGATCGATCTTTTCCGTCTCCATATAGTCAAACAGCTTATCCGGGGAGAAAAAGGTGACCGTTTCAAAGCTGCGTTCCCGTTCTGTCTGATATGACAGGAGCGCATTTTTCAGTTCTGCAATTAAGGTTTTATTGTCGTCGCATATTGCTGCTTTTATCATAGCTATCCCTTCCAAAACTTATTTCATCCGGCTGCTTTTCAGCTCCGTTTTCTCTTGCGGCTGTTCAGATCGGTAAAAAGACGCGCGAGGTCATGATGTGTCCGCTTAGCTGCTGTTCGAAGCCGCCCTCATATTTCCTGCATACTTCCCTGATTTTGTTCAGCCCGTAGCCGTGGTTGCGATCCGGAACCGAAGGCTCCTCTTTTACCAAAGTAGGATTGCACACCGTTATGGAAAAATAAGTCTTTCCTCCCTCAAACCGCACAGACAGTTCACTGCCCTCCGGACCGCAGTCGTTGGCGGCGGAAACCGCATTTGTGAGCATATTGGAAAAGACCGTGCACAGATCCATCGAGGAGACCGTACGGATTTCCGGCAGTCTGCCGTATACTTCTGCGCTTACGGACTTGCCCTTATGGTGTGTCAGCTCAAAGTTCAGGATCGAATCGACAATCAGGTTTCCGGAAAAATACAGCTTTTTCTGCAGGGCAAAGGCATCGTTCAGCTCGGAAAAATAGGCGGTAAACTCCTCCTTTTTGTCGCTGTCCAGAAGATGCTGCATCGAAATGAAATGATTGCGGATATCATGGCGGAAGGAACGCAGCTGCTTGTCCATCAGATCCATGTCCTGATAATATTTCACCTGATTTTCGAGCAGGATTGTGTTTTCCTCCTCGTCCATCTGCGCCCGTATCAGAAAGCGTTTCACGAAATAGGTGAGAAGCACAAGGCACAGAGAGGTCATTGCGAGAATCACTATGCGGAAGAGCACAGGCTCGATTCCGTAGTCCGAGGCGGCGACATATTGCTCCGGACGCAGCAAAAGGTTGACGGCAAGAGAGATCGAGTAGCCTGCCGCATGAACGAGCATCAGCACGGGATCAAAGAAAAACGTCACCGCAGCCAGAAAGAGAAACGTGCAGCCCCAGACATAATCTGACGGGAACAATAGCAGAATCATATTGTACTGGATAAAAAGAGTGACCGTGAAAAACACCTTTATGAGCCGCATGTGAGAGGGGATAAAGGTGGCATCCCTGTTATTTTTCAGGATGAAATAGATGGAGATGAGCAGATAAACCACCTGACTGAAATCAAACAGGATCACCTGCGTCCAGGAAATATCCGAATAGTTGTCGAAAAATTTGCTGCATGTATAAAAGAAGCCTGCGCTGAGGCAAAGTCCGTAGGTCAGCAATAAGACATACAAATATACATTCTCCCAGTATTTCTTGATCAGATTCATGATATGTGCACTTCCTTCTGTTTTCTCTATTTTAGCAGTTCCCCGGATATTTGCAATAAATTCTATCAAAAATACAAGAAAAGTATTCAAAAAACCGATCAAAAAACCGTTCAGAGGAAAAGTGCAACCGCTTAGAGGTTTGACCGAACCCAACAAGGCGGCGATTTCGTATAATAAAGATACATGCAAAATAGAAATTGAGGAGGTTACATATGAAGACAAATGTGATTGAGGAGTATATGAATACAGTGTATGCGGTTGTGATTTTTGCTATCACGGGTTCCGCGACGATTGCAGGCGTCTTGTTTTCGGCGCTGAAGCTGTTTGGGTTTTATCAAACGGTTCCGTGGCTTGCGCTTGGAATTTTTGTCGGCACCGATATTTTTTATCTCTCCTGCGGCATATGGTTTGTGCTGCACGGATATGTGAAAAGTGAGGACGGCGAAAGGCGTCTGATACCGGATATGCTCAAAAGAAGCAAGATTTTCATGTTTTTTGTTGCAACGATACAGTATAATTTTATCGCCTATATGATACCGACAAGGCAGCTGTGGGGATATGTCTTTTTCTTTGTCCTGCTGCTTTCGCTCTTTCTCGATTTGAAGCTGACGACAGCTTCGACGATTTCGATTTTGCTTTCAGCGGTCATCTCACATATTGTCAGGGCATCCGTCATGCTCCCGGCGCTTAATGAGTCCTTCTTCTCGGAAGTGTTTTTGCAGGTAGTGGCGCTGTTTCTTTCCACCGTTACGATTGTGCTCTCGAATTTTCTGATTAACCGTTATCTGATCAATCTCAAACAGGATCAGATCGAAACGAACAACTCAAGGGTGGAGACCGTGCTTGCGACGGCGGCTTCCATTGCCGAAGATTTGGGAAGGACGAGCGAGCTGCTTTCCGCAGTCTCACAGAACGAGAGCGCTTCCACGCAGGAGCTTTCGGCGACCAGTGAATCGCTGCTCGAGGAGAGCAATCATGTTCTTTCGGAGACGAAAAAGAGCAGGAGCAATATGGACTCTCTGACGGATTGTTCCAGGGAGCTGAATGCAAACATTTCCGAGGTGGAGCAGATCTCAAAGAATCTGCTGACGGCATCGGAGAAAAACGAGAGGCTTTTAAAGGAGCTGCAGACCAAAAATGCGGAGGTCGTAACCTCCTCGGAGCAGACGCAGGTGCTCTCAAAATCCCTGCTGCAATGTGTGGATGAAATCGGAATTGCGCTCAAGGTGATCAGCGATATCTCCTCACAGACAAGCCTGCTGGCGCTCAATGCGTCCATAGAGGCGGCAAGGGCGGGAGAGGCAGGACGAGGCTTCGCGGTCGTTGCCGAGTCTGTCGGAAATCTTGCAAGCAATACGAAGGATTCGCTGAGCGGTATTCAGACCGTCATCGGCAATTTGCAGCAGAATGTCCATGATATTTCCGGCGCGATTCTGGCAAGCTCGGAAAGCCTGATGAAGCAGGAGGAGGTATTTGAGGATACGTTTGAGAGTATCAGTGAGATGATGCAGATTATCAAGGCAGAGCTCGACGCAATTTCCTCGATGCAGACCGTTCATATAAGGCAGACCGACCTGATCAATACGACGGTTTCCGCCAACGAACATATTCTGAGCGCCGTCAAATCCGAAAATGAGCAGTTTAACGGTATCGCCCAGCTCATTGAGGACAACAATGCCGATATTTCCAAAATTACGGAGCAGGCAGAGCAGCTTGACCGGATGATTGCAGCGCTGCGGGAGACGCTGCTCGTCAGCTAGAACGTCTCCCGGCATTTGCTTTTATATAAGCTAAGCGTTTTTTGTCGGCGGGGCAGCAACATCATGCTTTATAAAAGCAGTCCGAAGAGCCGTCCATTTGCGGCGGGAGACGGGCAGCTTCTCCCCGCTTGACAGCACTGCCGTCTGCTTTTCCAGCCGTTCCACATGCCATAGATTCAGAATATAGGATTTATGGCAGCGGAAGAAGGAGCCGGGCGGCAGCTGTTCCTCCCAGTACAGCAGGCTGTGCTCGCTTAAGAAGGTGTCCGTCTCTGTCCAGATTTCACTTCCTCCGGTCAGCGCGGACAGATATAAAATATTCCGGAGCGAAATTTTGTGAGGGACACCGAGGCGCAGAAGTGTCAGATCCTGGCGGGCATACAGCTCCTCCAGGCAGGCATCCAGATTGTCATACAGCTCCTCGCAGATGATCGGCTTTGTCATAAAGCGGAACGCCCGAACAAGATAGCCCTCCTTATATCTCGAATCGTAGGCTGTCAAAATGAGAATCAAAGTATCCGGATACTGCCGGTGGATGCGTTTTGACCATTCGATGCCGTCGAGTGACCGGTCGCCGAAGTCCAGATCCATAAAGATTAAGTCAATGGGCTCATCCTCCATATGGGCGTACAGCTTGTCGGGAGAGGAAAAGGTAATGATTGTAAAGTCCGTTTTCCGCTCCTTTCGGTATTGCATAAGCGCAAGCTTCAATTCTTCTGTCAATATATTCTGATCGTCACAAATCGCAAGTTTCATTTGTATCATCCTCGGTATTTTTTAATAGTATATCGTCTGAAAAGGCAAGCAGCGTGACTGATCCGGTTATTTGGCGGACGCTGCACCGGCTTGCTGCTGAAACCGTCAGATTGGCAAATAGACGCGTGTCGTCATAATCTGTTCTTCCAGGCTCTGTTCAAAGATTCCCTCGTACTTGTCGCAGACCGCCCTGATTTTGCCCATTCCGAAGCCGTGATCCCTGTTGACGGCTTTTTCGGCTGAGAGCTTTGAAGGTAACTGCTTCTGGCTCGTATGGTTGCGGATAATAATCGAGAAATAGGTGCTGCCGGTTTCAAAGCCGATCGACAAAACCGCATCCGGGATGCCGGAATGGGTTACCGCCTTGATCGCATTGGACAGGAGATTGGAAAACAGCGTACAAAGATCCATGGAGGTAACCGTCGTGATTTTCGGCAGAGTCCCGTAGACCCTGACCGAAGCGGTGTCGCCTAAGCTGTGCGCCAGTTCGCAATTCAGGATCGAATCAATGATGATATTTCCGGAAAAGTAAATACTTTCCTGAAAAGAGAACGACGAATTCAGCTGCCCGAAATATTGCTCCAGATCGTCCAGCTGTTTTTGCTCGACCAAATACTGCATGACGGAAAAATGGTTCCTGATATCATGGCGGAAGGAGCGGAGCTGCTTATCCAAAAGCTCCATATGCTGATAATATTCCAGCTGCTTTTCGAGCAGATAGGCGTTTTCGTATTCATCCATCTGTGCCTGTATCAAAAAGCGCTGCACAAAGTAGGTGACCGCAAACATACATATGAAGGTCAAAAGCAAAATAATCATGTGAAAATACAGCGGTTCGAGATCACGGCTTTTCATAATATCGGACCAGAAGATATTCGGATTTCTGACAAAGGCAATCGAGAGAAATGCCATATACCCGATATAATGAAAAATCAGAAGCTTCACATCCAAGTAAAAGACAACAATCGCCAAAAAGAGAAACGTGCAGCTCCACACATGGCTCGACGGAAACAGAAAAAGCACGAGGTTATACTGGATAAACAGTGTGACCGTCACAAAGGCCTTGATCTGCCCGAAATGCGAAGGGAAAAAGGAAGCGTCACGCTGATTTTTCAAGATCAAAATGATCGAGATGCCCAGATAGAACAGCTGGCTTGCATCAAAGAACAGCACCTTATTCCACGAAATGTCCGGATAGTTTCCGTAAAGCTTACAGCAGGTGTAGAAAATTCCTGCACATAAGCAGTTGCCGTAGGTTAGCAGCAGTACATACAGATGTACATTTTCCCAGTATTTTTTAATCAGATTCATAATGCAGACACCTCGTTTTGCAATCCCATTTTATTTTATCATTTTTTTGTTTCGATGCAAGATGATAAACGGAAAGAATCGACATGAACAGACCGATAAATCGTCAAAAGCAACCGTTCCATGTATTTTGTAAACAAAAGCAGGATTCCTCTTTGTATAATAAAAGAAGCGGAGAGCGGTTTGATGAGGCTGTTTCAAAAGAGAAAGGATTTTGTGCAATCATGGAGTATCAAATTCTGCTGATGGAACAAAAAAATGAGATACATAAAATGGTTCGGGATTATTTTGTGGAGAATAGTCGTGGAATCATGCAGATTGATTTTGCGGAAAACGGAGAAAAGGGTCTCGATCGGATGGAGGAAAAGCAATATGATCTTGTACTGCTTGATACAAGGCTGCCCCAGCTTTCCGGCTTTCAGGTTTTAAGGAAAATCAGAAAGCAGAGTAGCTGTCCTGTCATTTTTTTGATGGAGGGCGGCTCCAGGGAACGGATACTCGAGGCGTATGAGCTCGGAGTGGATGACTATGTATTAAAGCCGTTTCATGTTGCGGAGCTGTTTGCAAAGACGAATGCCCTGTTCAAACGCTGTAAAGGGATTCGCTTAAACGAAAAGATGGTGTGCGGAAGGATCGCGCTTTCTCCGGATACGATGGAGGTATCTGTCGATGACCGGGCGGTGTATCTGCCGAACAAGGAGTACCTGATGCTGAAAACGTTTATGGAGCAGCCGGGCAGAGTGTTCAGCCGTGAACAGCTCCTGATGAGTGCATGGGGCTATGATTATGTAGGAGAAAAGAGAGTGATTGACAATCATATTAAGAAGCTACGCACTTTGCTCGATCACGCAGGCAGGCAAATCTGCACCGTAAACGGACGAGGCTACCGTCTGACCGATCAGAGCTAGTGCAGCGTTTCACAAATAACTATACTGGAGAAGAATACAGAAAAACAGGAAAAACTTTAGCAGCAAAGCTTTTCCTGTTTTTTCTTTTGTATCTTTCAATGATTTTCAGGCTTCCGACTCCTTCAGATGCTTCTGCGCACTGGCGAGCATCAGCTTGATGCGGTTTAGCTGGTTGACCTCGCTGGCACCCGGATCGTAGTCGATTGCGACAATGTTTGCTTTCGGGTACTGCCTGCGGATTTCCTTGATGACACCCTTGCCGACGATGTGGTTCGGCAGGCATCCGAACGGCTGCGTGCAGACGATGTTGCTGACATCACTGTGAATCAGCTCCATCATCTCGCCGGTCAGAAACCATCCTTCGCCCGTCTGGTTGCCGATGGAAACGATCGGCTCGGCGTATTTTACCAAGTCAAAAATGTTTGCCGGCGGCTCAAAGTGCGTACTCTTTTCCATTGCCCTCGCCGCAGACTTTCTCAGGAAGTTGATGCCCCAGATGCCGATGCGGGCGTTGCGGGCAGTCTTTTTGCTCGTACCTAAATGCTCTGCCTTGTAAATCTGGTTGTAGAAGCAGTAGTGCATGAAATCCATCAGGTCAGGGCATACTGCCTCGGCTCCCTCCGCCTCCAATAAATCCACGAGATGATTGTTTGCGGCAGGAAGGAATTTGACTAAGATTTCCCCGACAATGCCGACGCGAGGCTTTACTTCACCGGTCGTCTCAATGTGGTCAAAGTCATAGACCATCTGTCTGCACATCTTGTTAAATTTCAAGAAGGACAGGTTCTTGCTTCTGATAAATTCGCAGCATTTTTTCAGCCATTTTTGGTGAACCTCCTCCGTTGCGCCGCTGACCTTTTCATACGGACGCATGCGGTAAATACAGCGCATAAAGATGTCGCCGAAGGTGACGGCATAGATTGCGCGCACGAGAAGCGGCAGCGTAATCTCAAAGCCCGGATTCGTCTCAATGCCGCCCAAATTGATGGATACGACCGGTATATGCTCCAGTCCTGCCTTAGCGAGTGCACGCCGGATAAAGGCAATGTAGTTCGTGGCACGGCATCCTCCTCCGGTCTGTGTGATGACGACGGCAACCTTGTCGGTATCGTATTTGCCGGACATTAAAGCTCCCATGATCTGTCCGACGACGATCAGGGAAGGGTAGCAGGCATCGTTGTTTACATATTTCAGTCCGATGTTGACCGCTTCCTTGTCGTCTACATTGATGACCTCAAAGTTGTAGCCCTGTGCGGCGACTGCCTCCTTGAACAGATCAAAGTGCAGCGGCGACATTTGCGGACAGAGAATCGTATAGTCTTTGCGCATCTCCTCTGTGAACACCGCACGCTCGTAGGCGCTCGATGCGATTTTTCGTTTTTCCTTTTTCTGCTCCTTGACGCGGATTGCCGCCAGAAGCGAGCGGATGCGGATACGCGCCGCACCGAGGTTGTTGACCTCGTCGATTTTCAGGCAGGTATAAATCTTTTTGGACCCTGTCAAAATGTCGCTGACCTGATCGGTCGTGACGGCATCAAGACCGCAGCCGAAGGAGTTTAACTGAATCAGGTCGAGGTCATCCCGCGTCTTGACATAGTTTGCCGCAGCATACAGTCTCGAATGGTACATCCACTGGTCTGCCACGAGCAGCGGGCGCTCCTCCTTTGCAAGGTGGGAGACGGAATCCTCGGTCAGAACGGCAATGCCGTAGGACGTAATCAGCTCCGGAATACCGTGGTTGATCTCCGCGTCCACATGATACGGACGGCCTGCAAGGACAATGCCACGCATATGCTTCTGTTCCATATAAGCGAGCACTTCCTCGCCCTTTTTCATCATATCCTTCCGGGCACGGTCCTGCTCGAGCCAAGCTTCGTGAACCGCCTTTAGCACCTCGCTGCCCGGAATATCCGCAAACTCCTTTACCAGCACGTCGGAGACGGTCTGTTCGCTCGTAAATGCCAGAAACGGATTGTGAAAGCGGATGTCTCCCCGCCCGATCTCCTCAACGTTGTTTTTGATATTTTCCGAATAGGAGGTGACAATCGGACAGTTGTAGTGGTTGTTCGCCCCCTTTACCTCCTCCCGCTCGTAGAACAGCGCCGGGTAGAAGATGTAGTCGATGCCCTGACGGATGAGCCAGGTGATATGCCCGTGGGCAAGCTTTGCCGGATAGCACTCCGATTCACTCGGGATGGACTCGATGCCAAGCTCGTATATTTTGTGTGTCGAGTTCGGGGAGAGCACGACCCGGTATCCGAGCTTCGTGAAGAACGTATGCCAGAACGGATAGTTTTCGTACATATTTAAGACTCTCGGAATACCGACCTGACCGCGCGGTGCCTCGTCGATCGGCAGAGACTCGTAATCAAAGATCCGTTTGAGCTTGTATTCATAAAGGTTTGGCACATCGCTGTTTTTCTTTGCCTTTCCGAGTCCGCGCTCACAGCGGTTGCCGGAGATATACTGGCGGCCGCCGGTGAACTGGTTGATCGTCAGACGGCAGTTGTTCGTACATCCCTTGCATTTTGCCATGCGGGTCGTGAAGGCGAGGGCATTGATCTTGTCGATCGAAAGCATTGTGGTAGGAGAGCAGGTCACGCAGCCCTCCTCCTGCTTTTCATGGTAGCGCTCCTTTGCAATGAGAGCAGCCCCGAAGGCTCCCATGATACCGGCAATGTCCGGTCTGACTGCCTCGCAGCCCGCAATCTTTTCAAAGCTTCTAAGGACGGCATCGTTGTAGAACGTTCCGCCCTGCACGACGATCTTTTTGCCGAGTTCGCTCGCATCGGATACCTTGATAACCTTAAAAAGTGCATTTTTGATGACCGAGTACGCAAGTCCGGCGGAGATGTCGGACACCTGTGCGCCTTCCTTCTGTGCCTGCTTGACCTTCGAGTTCATGAACACGGTACAGCGCGTTCCGAGATCGATCGGGTGCTTTGCAAAGAGCGCCTCTGCGGCAAAATCCTGCACGCTGTAATTGAGCGATTTGGCGAAGGTTTCGATGAACGAACCGCAGCCGGAGGAGCATGCCTCGTTTAACTGCACGCTGTCTACGGTCTGGTTCTTGATTTTGATGCATTTCATATCCTGACCGCCGATATCGAGGATGCAGTCCACATCCGGTGCAAAGAATGCGGCGGCATAATAGTGGGCAACGGTCTCCACCTCGCCTTCATCGAGCAGAAACGCCGCTTTGATCAGCGCCTCGCCGTAGCCGGTAGAGCACGAGTGCACAATGCTTGCGCCTTCCGGCAGAAGGCCGTAAATGTCCTTGATGGCATTGATGCATGTCTGCAGCGGGCTTCCGTTGTTGTTGCTGTAAAAGGAGTAAAGGAGCGAGCCGTCCTCGGCGACTAAGGCAACCTTCGTCGTTGTGCTGCCGGCATCGATGCCGAGATAACAGTTTCCTTTATAAGTGCTAAGCTCCTTCGTGTGCACCTTGTGGCTGGCATGTCTGCTGTGGAACAGCTCGTATTCGGTTTTTGTGGCGAAGAGCGGCTCCATACGTTCCACTTCGAATTCCAGCTTGATTTTTTCCGAGAGCTTGCCGACCATCTCCGACATCGTGAGGCTGTTTTCCGGCTTTGCATTCAGTGCGGAACCGACAGCGGCAAACAGATGGGAGTGTTCCGGTGCGATAATATGCTCATCGTCTAGTTTCAGCGTGCGGATAAAGGCTGCCTTGAGCTCGGATAAAAAGTGCAGGGGACCGCCCAGAAACGCAATATGTCCGCGAATCGGCTTGCCGCATGCAAGACCGCTGATCGTCTGGTTGACAACAGCCTGAAAGATCGAGGCTGCCAGATCCTCCTTCGTCGCTCCGTCGTTGATGAGCGGCTGGATATCGGACTTGGCGAACACGCCGCATCTTGCCGCAATCGTGTAAAGAGACTGATAGCCTTTGGCATATTCGTTCAGTCCGGCTGCATCCGTCTGCAAAAGCGATGCCATCTGATCGATAAAGGAGCCTGTTCCGCCGGCACAGATTCCGTTCATGCGCTGTTCGACATTTCCGCCCTCAAAATAGATGATCTTCGCATCCTCACCGCCGAGCTCGATCGCAACGTCGGTCTGCGGGGCATAGTCGGTCAGAGCGGTGGAAACGGCAACGACCTCCTGCACAAACGGAATTTGTAAATGGTTGGCGAGCGCAAGACCGCCGGAACCGGTAATGACAGGGCTTAATGTGATATCGCCGAGCTCCGCATAAGCCTTCTTGAACAGTCCCTCCAGCGTCCCCTGAATGTTGGCAAAGTGACGCTCGTAATCCGAAAAGACAATGTTATGGCCGCTGTCCAAAATCGCAATTTTGACAGTCGTGGAGCCGATATCAATTCCCAGTGTATATATCTGCTTGTTCATGTTCTGCGATGTTCCCTTCTTATGATTCGCGCACCGTAAAGCACAGATCATAAATGCCTTGTTGCCGCTTTCTCCGGAACGATAACGATGTCTTTGGTGCGTAAATCCTTTTCCTATATTCCAATGCGGAAGGCTTACGAAGAATCCTATGAGCATGGAACCTTTATTGTAAATGAGTTAAAAACGCAAAAAGAAAAAGTCCCTTCTACTTATAATCAGTAAGTAAATTGAACCGTTTGCATCAAAACACATTATACGACAAGGAATTACAAAGTGCAACAAAGAACTTATGAAAAAAACTGTTAAAAGTTTCTAAATTATGTTTTCTTTGGGAGTCCGTTTATTTACTTTCTAAAATCGTCATGTTATAGTTATAGGGTATGAATGAAATTCGTTCCCCTAAAATATATGAGCAGGAATTTTGTTCGTTTACCGTAACTATTCACGGCTCACTGCGCATTTACTGCGCAGTGAAGCCCAGGTACGGTACAATTACCGACATATCGCCCATCGCCGCAGGCGATTTTGCATGGGTGATATGCGTTACCATTTGCGGACGGTTAGGCCGTGAATGGTAACCGTTTACCATATATAAGTATGAATGGAAGAGGTGCAATATGAATTTCTTGAATAAACTGGAAAGAAAGTTCGGCAGATACGCCATATCGAACCTGACTATGTATCTGATCATCTGTTATGCGGTCGGCTATGTGCTGGAATTTGTCAATTCCGATATTCTGTCTTATCTGACGCTCAATCCGTATGCGATCGTGCATGGACAAATCTGGAGGCTGGTGACGTGGATTATCATTCCGCCGTACGGCTTTGATTTATTTACGCTGATCACGCTGTATTTCTATTATTCCATCGGACGGTCGTTAGAGAGCGTCTGGGGGACGTTCCGCTACAATGTGTTCCTGCTCTCGGGCATGCTCTTTACGATCGTGGCGGCGTTTCTTTTGTTCGTGTTCTACGCCTTTGTCCAGCCGGAGCTGGCAGTGCAGATTGTCGGCGAGAATGCAAGCTTTTTTAACGGGGCATCCTCCACGGCGCTCGGTGTCTGGTTTGAGCTGCTGAGCAATCTGTTCAGCACATATAATATCTGTATGTCGCTGTTTCTGGCATATGCGATCACATTCCCGGAGATGCGCGTGCTTTTGATGATGTTCATCCCGATCAAGGTCAAGGTGCTCGGTGTCATCTATGCGGTGCTGATGGTATATAACTGCATTTCCTACTGGGGCACACCGCTGTTTCTGCCGCAGGTGGTCGCCGTCGTATCGGCGCTCTTAAACGTCATCATTTTCTTTGTCATGACACGGAGAGGCTTCCGGTCACCGAAGCAGATCAAAAGACAGAGAGAGTACAAGAGAGAGATCAAAAAGGTCGTCGGCATTACGAAGCACAAGTGTGCGATCTGCGGACGCACAGAGGTGGACAGCCCGGAGCTGACCTTCCGGTTCTGTTCGAAATGTGAAGGGAATTATGAATATTGCGAGGAGCATCTCAATACACATAAGCATGTGACGAGCCTGTAGCAGCAATGAAAGCAGACGCAGCGCGATTATAAAAGGATAAGTGCGTCAAAACTTATAAAGGAAGCAGATCATATGGAGAGACAAAATCAATCGGAGGAATTGTTCCGCACGCAGCTGCTTGCGCTCATGGAAACTGCCAAAAAGCAGGGAATGACAGTGACGCAGGAGCAGGTTGCGTCGGCGTTTACGGACATGGAGCTAAGTGACTCCAAGCTGGAGCTCATTTATGACTATTTAAAAAACAGCAAAATTTCCGTCGGTGAGGATGCGGCAGTGCCGGATTGTCTGACGGAGGAGGATAAGAATTATCTGGAGGATTACATGCGGGAGCTTGCCGCTCTGCCGGTGTACACGGACAGGGAAAAGGAGCAGATCGTGATCGAGGCGTTCGGCGGCAGCGTGAGTGCGAAGGAGAAGCTGCTTCACCTGTTCCTGCCCAAGGTCGTTGAGATCAGCAGGCTTTATACGGGACAAGGCGTGCTCGTGCAGGACCTGATCGGAGAGGGCAATGTTGCGGCTGCAATGGCAATGGAAATGTTCGACTGCATCGAGAGACCGGATGAGGTGGAGGGCTTTTTGTCCAAAATGATCATGGATGCGATGGAGAAGAGCGCCTATGAGGAGCTGTCCCAGTCCCGTAAGGAGGAGGAGCTGGTCGGCAGGATCAACAAAATCGCCGAGGCGGCAGAGCAGCTGGCGGAGGATCTGAGAAGACCTGTCAGTGCAGAGGAGCTCGAGCGTGAGACCGAATTTACTAAGGAGGAGATTCGGGAGGCACTCGCAGCCACCGGCTACAAGATCAAGGATATC
>JAFUZE010000292.1 GCA_017476765.1 Lachnospiraceae bacterium | reverse complement strand
TAATAGGTATTTCCCTCTCTCAATCCCTGAATAGAAAATCCATAGGCCTCTGTTTCGTACGGATCGGAAGATGTAATTGGGTCTTCCGAAATATGTGAAACAAAGCCACGGCATTTATACTTGTTCGTTGATGCATCGATAAGTCTTTTGCTCTTGACATAGATACCGCTGTTGACAGTCGGTATCCAAGTATAACCATAAGTTATATCCGTAGCTGTCCGCGTCACGGTTACCGTAGACTCTTTAATCAGGTCATAGCCATCGTTTACCGGAAGCACTGACAGCTTATTCTTCTAATCCACATTCTTGCTCAACGAGCGTGCCGAAAGTTCAAGAATCGCATCCTCGGGCTTGCTCGCCGTAATGCCTTCAAACATATTCTGTGCAATGTCCGTTGCACTCAGCACCCTCTTTGACTTCTGATTTACTTTGGAGGAGCTGATAAAAGTATTCGTGAGCGGCACGATGACCACAGTAAGAATCACGACGGCTATCAAAACCTCTAACAATGAAAAACCTTTGTTTTTATTTTGGGAACCTTTCATCTATTTCTCCTCCGAAATTTTCTGCGTATACAAAGCTTGTCAATTGCTTATTACTCTCTCTTATTCTTCCGGTGTTGTCGTACCGGAGCTTGCTTTACCATCTGCCGTTCCGGCATCACCCGCCTGATTTGCCGAGTTTCTGTTCAATGTTGTTCCGCCCTGAATAATCTGTGTCTTTCCATCTGTAACGCCCGTTACTACAGGAGCCTGATACTCTTTACCGGTTCCGGCAAGAGCATATACGCCGAGTTTAACCGAACCGGTCAGGTTCCCGGTCGACTCATCAAAGCCGAGAGAAAACTCATCAATCGATTTACGATCTGTATCCTCATTGATATAGCGAATCATATCCTTGAGCCCTTTGTAGCTCGCCTGATATACAAGCGATGTTTCAGTCTTATAAAGCGTAATCGAGGTGGCTGATGAAGCCAATGCATCTCCGGACGCATCTGCCGCAGCAGAATCTGTCGTTGCTCCCTCGGTATCCTCTGCAGTTGCTTCCTCAACTGCCTCCGGCACGCCGCTGTCGACTGCCACAATTTCGGTTCCCGGAATGTTTACCGTATTTAACAGTACATCAAACTTAGACTCCAAGCCATTTGCGTACATAATTTCCGTCTCCGGACGAATCTCTGCCGGAAACTGTGCTTTGATATCTTCCATCTCCATACTCATGCGATCCGTTTCATCCAGATATTCCTGTTTATGTTCCATCAGATCCTGCAAATATGAAACCTCTGTCTCAAGCGAAGCATTTTCCGTGCTCAGCGTCTCCGTCTTTCCTGCCAAATTATTGCCGTACAGAAAAGCACCAACAACCAAAATAAGCCCTAAAGCGACAAACAGATATGAGATTTCTTTCTTACCTACTTTCATGCTCTACTCCTCCTGCTCCGATGCGACAGCATCTGTTTCTTCTGCAATACCTTCTGCGTTCTCATCAGTTGAAATATATGGATTTGCACCATATGTACATACAATCGAAGTTGTAAAATACTCCTCGCCGGTATTCTGATCCTCCGCTTTTGTAATGGAGGTCAGATTAACGTCGGAGAAATATTCAATCTCCCTGAGATTCATCACAAGCTGTGCAGCTGCTCGCTTGTGCAGAACATCCACATTGATCGTTACATCTTCTGCCTGTGCAGTCAGGCTTGTGACATCTGCAACGGAAGGCATCTCCTTCTCAAGCATCTCCACCAGCTCGTACAAGCCTCGGTTATAGTTTTCCGTCTGCGCATAAACTGCCATCAGATAATTGTAATCTGCCTGCGTCTGCTGATACTCCCTATATATATCCTGAACCGGAGCAAGTTCGCGTTTCTTATTCAAAAGATCGGTGTTTGTCATCTTAGCAGAAACGAAAGGAACCGCTCTCCACACAAGCAATATAATTGCAGCCACAGTACATACGCCGAAAACAACGACCGGAAGTTGATCCTTGCTGACACCGAGCGCACCGCCTTTTTCCGCTTTAGCACCCTTTGCAGCCCTCTCGATCGACGCCGGAGTAAATCCCGTCGTACTGAGAGAAGCTCCGATAACCGTAATGTAATCACCAAGGGAAACATCCTGCAGATGAAGTCCCTGTATAATATTTGTTCCTGCAAGATCTCTCAAAACCTCTACTTCCCGACCAAGCTCCTCGGAAAGCAAATTCGAAAAGCCCCAGAAGTCTGCTGCAATACCGGTAAGAATAATCTTATCGATCGATGCATCTCTGTTTCTGGAGTTATAATAATCAATCACGCGCACAATACTGTTAATGAGCTGCTGATAGGAATAGGTGACATCCCTCCTCAATCTCAACATCTTTAAGTTCGCATCTGCCTGCTTAGCCGCAACAGTCGCAGCCGCCATATTTCTGTGATCTCCCGACGCCGTTGCCTTTTCCAGTGTTACGGCATGTTCTTTGGCGATCTGCTCCGCCTCCTGCTCTCTCTGCGCAAGCGCATCCTCTTCCTCCGGACGCATAACCAGATTGTTGCGACGCAGTGTACGAACCGCGGCATCATAAGAAAGCTCACTTCCGTATACATCCGAATCCACGAGAACGTCAACAACCTGATCCGCACCATACATGCCTGCGCGTTGCATTGTGATGACACCGTTGTTCGTAACAGTGATGAGGGAACTTCTCTCATCAATCTTAACCGTCAGGTTGACACCCTGTGAAAATTTCGTTTTTAAAGCCTGGAAAATACTGTTACCACTGTAGTCAATCGAGTCGAACTCCAAATCAAGAGCCTTTGCCAGCGCCACATATCCCTCCAGCATATCGGAAGGTGCTGCCATCAGCATCAGATGATGCTGTTTGTTGCCCGATTCATCCGTCACAGTGTCCATAATCGTATATGCGAACCGGTACATCGTCGGATCAACTGGGAAATAATCCGTGACATTACTCATCACAAGATCTTTGATCTGTTTCTCCTTAACAGCCGGAATCTTTGCCTCTCTGTTGGCAATTTTCGTGGAAGAAACAACGAACATAACCTTCTTTGCCGCCATGCCGTTTGCGGACAGATTTGATTTCAACTGCATCACGAAATCATCATTGACCTTCACATATCCGTCGTCGATCACTCCATCCGGCGTTTTCATACTGAAGACGCCATACAATTTTGGGTGTTTTGACTGGTAGTCCATCTCACAGACCTGCGTCATGGAATATCCAATCTCAATGCTGAGTACTCTTTGTGCCTTTGCCATGATTTACCTCCCTATGCTACGGAATTTTTCCCTCATTTTTATGCCGCTCTCCAAAATACAAGCAGCGGTATTTCTATATATAAAGTCTGAACCATTGGTGCAAACTCAAATATCCGATTTTATTTGCAATGTACAAAAATCTGCATATATATGCAGCTATCAAAACTCATTTATCATTTTATCTATCACATCGGGGTAAACATCCCCAAATACCAGTGAACAAAAACATCGCCCCACAATGCGGCGATAAAAATACCTGCCGAAAGATATGGTCCCATTGCAAGTACATGATCCTCTCCCGACAGCTTCATGCGAATGCTATGTATCACGGAGCCGAGAATACAGCCAAGTATCAGAGCCAGTACAATATTTTTCCAACCATCCAAAAATCCGGCGGCTGCCATGAGCTTTACATCCCCTCCCCCCATTGCCCTGCCCTTAGATGCCAGGACAAGAAGTTCCAAAACAGCACTGACCGATAGGAGGCCGATTACATATAATGCCCAATCATTCAGATGGAGCACCAGATGAATCAGCCCCAATGTCAGTATGAAAATATTAATTCCGAAAGGAATCTCCTGTGTTCGAAAGTCTATGACACTCAGCACAAGAAGCGCCGAAGTCATCAGACAATAAAGAGCGGAATCATAATTGAAACCGTTTACCATAAATACAAGAATCCATAAAACACCGTTCGCAGCCTCCACAACCGGATACTGCACAGATATATGAGCTTTGCATTTGCGACATCTACCACCGAGGAACAGGTAGCTGAAAAGTGGTAGCAAATCGTACCACTCCAGCTGATACCCACAGCTCATGCAGTGGGACCTGTCCGTTACGATGCTCTCCCCTGCCGGAATCCGAAGAATGCAGACATTTAAAAAGCTGCCAATCACGATTCCAAAAAGAAAAACAAATACATATAAAATTATGTCCAGTAACACTTCGATGGTCATAGGGTTAATGTCTCCTCAAACGAGCCTATATATCTGTCCGAACCCATATTTTAGTTGTAGCTTGCCGGATCGTATGTTTTGCCGCTAACTTTAGCAACTGCATGTAAGGTCTTTGCCTTTGTTGTAGAGTTCGTAACCTCTTCAACTGTGATAGTTACTGTATCAGAAGCAAAAGCTTTGGACTTGAATTTCTTGTTTGCGTCAGAACCGTTTGTGTAGCCATAAATCTCCTGCATATACGGCTGCATTGCCTTACCTGTTGACTTGATACCATTTGCTTTAGAGATTTCAACCTTCTCGCTGCTCAGATCAGATGTCAGATCAGCGTAGTAATCATCGTCTGTGCACAGTGTCTGAACAGCCTTTAAAACGCTGTCAACCGTATCCTTGTCAGCAGAGATTCTGGACTTCTCCACATACTTGATGTACTGTGGTGCAAGAACACCGATCAGGATTGCCATGATGGCAATAACGATAATTAACTCGACAAGTGAAAAACCTTTGTTATTCATTTTTTTCATAGTTCATTCTCCTTTTCTTTTCATATTTTTATAACTAAACATCCCTAACCCTATACTCAGGATGTCTAATTCAAAAGTAATAAAGTGTAACCACACTATGGCGACCAGCTTCCGACAACGGTAAAAGCACTTTTGCCTGCTCCGCCTTGAAACAATACAACGTATTGGCGCGAAGCGTATGTCTTGGAAATTATTTTTTTATTTTTCCAATTTGGTGTAAATTCATCCATTCCGTTTTGCACTGCGTTTTTCGTTGCTTGTACTGCAATACCGGCATTGGACAAAACAATCTTATCTCCATCTGTCAGATCTTCGCAATAATCTTCGTCTGCACTCATCAAATATCCGGCACTCAAAAGCGTATCTGCCAAATCTTCATCCGCTGACACTCTCGACTTCTCCACATACTTAATGTATTGTGGCGCCAGGACGCCGATCAAGACCGACATAATAGCGATGACTATGATCAGTTCCACCAGCGAAAAGCCTTTGTTGTTCTTTTTCCCTTGTGTTTTCATCGCATCCACCCACTTC
>JAFUZE010000291.1 GCA_017476765.1 Lachnospiraceae bacterium | reverse complement strand
TATTAATTCCAAAGAGCCTAAAATCGGTAGGCTATGCTCCGGGCATTTTTCAGGGGTGCACAAGCCTGAAAAATGTTACTTTTGCAGAAGGAACAACATGGATTGGACCGATATTCTACAATTGTACAAGTTTGGAGCAAATAACAATACCAGACACAGTAACAAAGATAGGAAGTTATGCATTCTATGGATGTAGTAACTTGAAATCTGTAAATATCCCAGATAGTGTAACAGAAATAGGTTCATATGCATTTCAGAAATGCACTAAATTAAAAACAGTGGATTTTCCGAATACACTAACAACTATTGGTAGCTATGCTTTTGCAGGCTGTGATAATCTAATAGTCTCATGCAACTATTATTCGGAGGGGGTAATTTTCTGTATAGATAATGGTATTCCATTTTTGCCATCGGATCAGCAACTAATTGATAGTGCAAATCGAATGATTGAAAAAAGCGAAACATCTTTTTATGCCAACACAAATGCCATAAATGCAAATGGCACATTGCCCTTTACTGTAAAGTGGAATGCAAAGCGGAAATGGAGAGGAGAACTGAGTAATCAAGAAATTGTTGTTTACATTCCTAAATATACTGATTTGGAGGAGGACACAATACGTCTTAACGGAGCAGTTGTATCAGATTATAGGTATAACAGTAACACAAGAAGATTATCTATACCGGTTGATGATAATTCTGCAACTGTGACTTATAGCGTATCCCTTCGCGACAAAGAAAAGATTGTTTGTTATGCTTATGTGACGGCATATAAAGAAGGAAAATATACAAGAGAGACTATTGGAGCAATCAATGAGGATTTCTCCGGGATATCACTTTCTGTGCCGGATGTTGTTAATAGTTCCTCGGTAAATGTTTCCGGCATTACAACACCATCTACCTCCGTGCAGATTTATGTATATGATAAATTGCAAAAAACCATAAGATCTATGAAAACAGGAACTTATAGCGAGGATATCTCTATTGACGATCCAAAAGATGGATATCCATATCTTTTTGAAGCGAGAGGTGTAGATGAATACGGAAATGAGATATCTGCATCGCAGGAAGTGACTTATGAAGAAATGTCTCCTAATTTAACCTCGCTGTTATTAGATTATAAAGAAAGTGCAACCGATAAAGAAATAGATTTAATTCATACAAATGGTACTAAGCCTTTGGTATATTATGCACCAAATTGTGAGTTTGTATTTAAAGCAAAGTTTGAAAACGATTCCAAAATCGATAAAGTTTATATTACAAGCACAAAAAGTGGTGAAAAGAAATCTTTAGAAGCAAAATATGATGCAAATAGCGAAATGTATGTGACAAGTGGTTACTTTGATGAAAGTAATACTGGATATGTGCCTGGAGTCATTGGCGTAGAGTATACCAAAGAAAGTGAGACTGCAAAAGTAACAACAAGTTATGATTTCGCAGGTGCAAAATCTATGCTTAACGAGAGTATTCAAAATGCTCCGATTAAATATGATAAAAACACAGAGGAGGAAGTGATAGCATCAATTGATTTATCTTCAACGTTTAAAAATCTGGCAGATGCGAGCATAGATACCACAATACAATATGTGGATATGAAAGCCGGCAGCTCAATGGGAGACATTCTTGATGAAATGGGTTTTACATTAAATGCATATTCCTATATTGTGCCGGGAATTGATGATAGCAAATATATTTTAAATGCGGAAAAGAAAGACTTTGGCTATATTTTAATGGTGACCAATGATGTCGCTAAGGCAGGAGATAAAATAGCAGTCGCAAGGTTGGAAATGACGGACGAGCTATCGGATGAGTTTACGAAGGTATTTGATTCTTCGACTAAATGGAGCAATATTTCCAAAGGCATTGGTGTTGCGTATAATACATATGGGATATATAAAGACTACTATTCTTTAGTTGATGAGATAAATCAATCTCCAACAATTAAAGACAAAGCACAAGCAAGACAAAAAGCGAGTGAACTAAGAGATGACCAGATTATGTTTATGCTTGCAATGACTGTACTGCCGGTTATAGTCGCAGGCACAGGCGGAGCAGTTATGCCCGCAGCTAGTTTGATTTTTTCTGGATTATTATCTGCAATGTCAGCGACATCTGGCTTGTTCTACGATATGCGTATTGCGCAGATAAAAGGAGAAAAGTTTAGGTTAAATTGGGTAATTGACCCCAGTGGCTATGTATATGATGCAGGAAGTGGTGAAAAAATTGAAGGTGCATTGGTAACTGCTTATTGGCTTCCATATGATGGAAGCGACAATTTTTGGAAAAATAAGCCCTCATTTTCAAATTATGGTACGAAATGGGATGCCAGTGAGTATGAGCAAATAAATGGACTTTTCACTAATGCTGATGGAAAATATGCATGGGATGTGCCTGAAGGGTGGTGGAGAGTAAAGAGTGAAAAAGATGGTTATGATTCGGAATGGACTGATTGGATGTCCGTGCCACCAGTGCAGACAGATGTAAATATCGGTATGTATAAGGTCGGACAAAGACCGACAAACACAAGTGACAGTGCAAATGTAAACACAAATACCAATATAACCTCAAATTTGAGCGGCAGTGGTTCCGGAAATACAAACTCTCAGGCGAGCCAGTCAAAGACAATTAAAAAGGTGACTGCGCCTGCAAAGTCAAAGATCAGTTCAGTAAAGAACAGCAAGAAAAAAACCATTGTTGCGAAGTGGAAGAAAGTGAAGGGCGCAAAGGGCTATGAAGTCCAGTATGCGTTGAATAAGAAATTCACGAAGAGCAAAAAGAGTAAGACCACGGGCAAGCTGACCCTTACGGTAAAGAAACTTAAAAAAGGAAAGACCTATTATGTGCGTGTGAGAGCTTACAAAACCGATGGAAATGGAAACAAAGTATATGGTAAGTGGAGCGCCATCAAAAAAGTGAAAGTTAAGAAGTGATCACATTTTTGTGCAAATGATATTGCTGCTTATCTATAAGAAGCCATCAGCGGTGCAATGCATGGGAGCATTGCACCGCTGATATTTTTCTAAGAATCAAGATTCCAAGTTGATTCATGTGTATAATTCATGATCAATAAGTTTCACATCAAGAAACCGTGGTTGCGCTGCACCCGATCTCTTCCATAAAAGCTTCAATACCAGAAGTACGAGATGCCAGCTTATGCCATTCCTTTAAAATGGAGAGATTCATCTGGGCATTTAAATAATCCATTAACTCTTCCGGCACTTCTCCATAGTCATCCAAAAGGTCAAGGATATTCTGAATGGTCGTTGATAAAGCTGTTTTCTGAGCTGCTTCTCTGGCAGCATCCCTTCTCTCAAAATAAATATAATCCTCAAATGTCATATATTCCAGTCTCACCTCCGGTTGAGTCTTGACCCTGCTCACAAAACCATGCACTTTTCTTGTGGCAGAATCGGTTGCATTGTTTGGCGTACTTGTTTGAAGATATTTTAGCATAGAGTGAATCGCTTTACAACCGCCTTTGTTGCCGCCGGTGTAGAAATAAATGAGCTGTACGCCGTCCCGATAATCCAAATCCGGCACTTCTATGCACCGATTCTGTATGGTGTACATCATGTAATCATAGCCAAAGGGATCATAGTTTGTAATAGTCAGGATATACAGGTTAGGTAGATGGTCAAAATCCCGGTCACCGCTGTGCAGATAACGACTGTCGATTTTCGCCTGATAGAAGCGGTTGTGCTTGGGAAGATTTACATCGTTTCGCAGATGGGGCTCAATGTCATAGACATTGCATATGTAAGGGCTGTATAAGCCGGATTTTGCTAGGTCTGCACTGCCGCTTTCTTCGATTTGCACCTGATCTGTTCCATCTATTTCCTCTACCTCGACATCCATGCGAATCCCTCGCATATTTGGTGAAGGCGCCGGGATGCTGCGCTGGGCAATTACCCGCACCTGTCTAATCTCTTTTTGCAGAAGAACGGACAGAAGAGTGCGGCAGAAGGGAGCACCAACCTCCGGGTCGGATGCGATGGCATTGATTAAAAAGTCGTCTAAAACATTAAGTTCGTCTAAAGATTTTCGGGAATAACTCATAGAACCTCCTTTTGAAATGTGTGAGTTGTGTTTATGCATCAGAAATGTTTGTCAGACCAACGATAAAACAAGCTGTTCCTTTACGATAGACAGAGTTTGTCCTGTACTGACACCATACGATAAGTAATAAGAGAAAGCTTCGACCGAACGGTCGGAATTTGGTTCAGACATTCCTATATCAGAATCGGATAGGGGTTATTTATAATTAAAAAACACGTCAGGAGTATTTGATTCAAATAGCAACAACTATGTATCGGGGAAGATCAACGTGGAATATCAGATGAAAACAGATATAAACACAATAAAAACAGGAAATGAGAGTGATTTCATTAGTAGCGCAATGCATCTTAACATTGCGCCGCTGACATTTCCTAAGAATAGAGATTTCAAATCGACTCATCTGTAAAACTTATGATCAAAAAGGTTTACATCAAGAAACTGTAGTTGCGCTACACTCGATCTCCTCCATAAATGTTTCAATATCGGAGGTACGAGCCGCCAGTTTGAGCCATTCCTTTAAAACGGAGAGATTCGTCTGGGCATTTAAATAATCCATTAACCCTTCGGGCACTTCTCCATAGTCATCCAAAAGGTCAAGAATATTCTGGATGGTTGTGGATAAGGCTGTTTTCTGAGTTGCTTCTTGAGCAGCTTCTCTGGCAGCATCCCTTCTCTCAAAATAAATATAATCCTCAAATGTCATATATTCCAGTCTCACCTCCGGCTGAGTCTTGACCCTGCTCACATAATCATGCACTTTTCTTGTGGCAGAATCTGTTGCATTGTTTGGCGTACTTGTTTGAAGATATTTTAGCATAGAGTGAATCGCTTTACAACCGCCTTTGCTGCCACCGGTGTAGAAATAAATGAGCTGTATGCCGTCAGGATAATCCAACTCCGGTACTTCTATGCACCGATTCTGTATGGTGTACATCATGTAATCATAGCCAAAGGGATCATAGTTTGTAATAGTCAGGATATACAGGTTAGGTAGATGGTCAAAATCCCGGTCACCGCTGTG
>JAFUZE010000290.1 GCA_017476765.1 Lachnospiraceae bacterium | reverse complement strand
GCAAAATCCAGTCCTGAAATGTACTGCCACTGGAAAGTCGGATACATGCCGGTGAAATGATAACAAGAGCCGTATGATGCGAGAGTATCACGTACGGTTCCGTGAGAGGTTCGGGGTGAAATTCCCCTTATCTACTCGACCTAAGTGGGAGTGTAAGTCCCATATTTAAGTTTTGCTGTTGTTGGACTATATGTAGTTATTGACGCATAATAGAGGATAAGCCTATGGGATTAATTGAAGTTGCCAGCGGTAATTCTGTTTGGCGAGGTATGGATTATTATAATGAAAAAAAGGTAAAGTCTTGGGAGTGTGTAGGTCAAGGCATTTATGATGGTATTGTTTCCGGAAGCGGAAATAATAAATATATGGTGCATATTGAAAAATTTCATCCGAGAAAATCTACTTGTAATTGCCCATTTGCAGATGGCAGGAGGGTAGTCTGTAAGCATATGATTGCTTTATATTTTACAGCGGAACCGCAAGCGGCAACCGATTTTTTGAAAGAAGTTGAGCGTTGGGAAGAGGAAGAAGAACTAAGAGAGCAGGAGCACTATGAAGATTTGAAACAATATGTGAAAAGTCTTTCGAAGGCGGAGCTTCAGGAACAATTACTAAATGCGTTGGTTCAGCTAGAAGAAAGAAGAAATTATTATTGGTGAGTGTTAAAATGATATTGGCATAGATTGTAGCCCCTTTTGTATACAAAATAGTAAATAAAGGATGTGTCTGTCAAGGGCAAAGCCACATGTGGTGCGAAGCACCCTTGACAGAGGACTGCTGTGCCAGCTAATAGATAACTAAGAGAACTAAGCCTGATACCGCCACAAGGCAGTGGTCGTCTAAGAAAAAGCAATGTCGTAGAGAAAATATGAAAGTTGCCAACGTTTACTTGACACAAACGAATAAGAAAAGTGGTTTGCAGTAGCTGCCACATGATGTTATAATTTATGTGAATATTTTTGTGTAGAAATTGCTATTAGGAAATCCGTTTTGTATCCACGCAGCGAGCGTTATGCTGAGAGAAGCATGCTGTACGGTAGTGATCGGCTGCCCAAAACAATAGATATAGGCTGCTGTGAGAGGATGGGTTTGCATGTCGTTAAGGAGGAAGAAGAGATGGCAAAAAAAATTCTGGTGGTTGACGACTCCGCCCTTGTGAGAAGAGTGCTCAGTGATATCATCGATAGTGATAAGAGGTTTCAGGTTGTCGATAAAGCGGTAGATGGTGTGGAGGCCCTTGAGCTGCTTCGCAAAAATACATATGACGCAGTAGTTCTCGACGTGAATATGCCTAAAATGGACGGTATCCAGCTGTTGGATGAATTGCGCAAGAATAAAATTTCGGCAAGGGTCATGATGGCAAGCACGGACACCAGAGAAGGGGCGAAGGTAACTTTGGATGCTCTGGAGCTGGGGGCGTTGGATTTCATACATAAGCCGCAGAATGTAATGGATTGCCGGAGCGATGATTTCAAGGAGAATATGCTTCGGATTCTCACCGTTGTTGCAGACAGTAAGCCTCCGGTATTTGAATCGAAGGATCAGCTTTTGTCAGACAGGAAGACGGTTACGAAGGTGGTGGATATTGCAAAAAAACATCCGCTTCATATTGCGGGAAATACGATTGTGGCAATCGCAAGCTCCACAGGCGGTCCGAAAGCATTGCAGTCGGTAATACCAAAGCTGCCGGCGCAGCTCAATGCACCGGTGCTGATTGTGCAGCACATGCCTAAAGCCTTTACGGCATCGTTGGCAGAACGTATGAATGCCGTCAGTGAAATTGCGGTGAAGGAAGCGGAAGAGGGCGAAGAACTCCGGAAGGGGCAGGTTTACATTGCCCGGGGCGGAAGTCACATGAACGTAAAAAAAGGTCCTTCCGGTAAATATGTGATTGCATATTCGGATCAGCCGACGAGGGAAGGGGTCAAGCCTTGCGCAAATTATATGTATGAATCTTTGGCGGAATGTAGCTTCGACAATATCGTATGTACTGTGATGACCGGTATGGGGGCGGATGGAACAGAAGGTATCCGTAATCTGAAAAGTAAGAAAAAAGCGTATGTGATATCTCAGGATCAGGAAAGCTCTACGGTATATGGGATGCCGCGAAGTGTTGTAAATGCAGGGCTGTCCGATCAGGTGGTTCCCCTGAACCAGATTGCACAGGAAATCATTTTGCATGTCGGGCTTTTCGGCAACCAGTAAAAGAGACGGGCTTGCTTGTCTTTTTGTCCGCTATCACTGCCCAAAGGTCAGTTACATAGCGGATTTATAAGAAATAGGAAAGAGGTATAAGCGAATGGATAGAGATTTATTATTTGCAATTGCGGCAGCAGTTTGTGGAGTGATAGGTCTTATTAAAACGATCTTGGATAGACAAGGGGAAAAAATAGAAGGTATCATTAGCGGATTTGTCACACAAAAAGGCAATCCCTTCCCGTTAGTGAGATTTACCTATCAGGGTAAGGAGCTCGAGTTAAGTGCTGCAAATGCAGACCCGAAAAGAAAGAAAACGGAAGGCGAAAGAGTGGAGATTATATATAAACCGGGCAATGAAAAATATGTACATATCGTAGGAGAGCATCGGGATATTGTAATTTGCGTTGTATTAGTAGTTGCCGGAACCGTGCTCGCTATTTGCAGTATGTTAAGGTAATATTTCAAGTAATGATGTTGGGGTCAAAAGGGGCGCAAGCACCTTTCTGCATACCATATGAAGTGCTCAAATTTATTTGAAAGTGCTGTATATGGTATGCAGAAAATGCCCGAAGGGCTTTTGACCCCGGCATCAAAGTAATATTTGAGGTAATATATGAGAGATGCAGGGGGAACGTATGCTAAATCGTTTGATTTATGTAATTGAAGGAGTGATTCTTTGTATTTCCGTCAATTCTCTGGTACACTCTTTGATTGATATCGCGGTTGGGAAGGCTCTGGGCTTTGAGCTTTGGTCTTTTAAGTATTTGTTTTTTGATATGAGTACGGTCAATCACGAGAAGAAATACAGCATTGGTAAATTTTCGGTATATTGCCAGCATTTTTTGTCAAAACCGGATTTGACAAAAGAGAAAGAGCATAAAAATGTATATGCCACGCTGATTCTTACGACTCTGGCAGACATTGGCTTGCTTGTGGCAGGTATTCATTTCATGCGTATATGCACGGATGCCGGAAAGCAGACGCTGTATGCGCTGTTAGGAGGTATTGTTGGCTATCTGGCAGCTTTTGTCGTGGCACAATGGTTTATAACGATTAAATTTATGATAACAGAGGAGAAGCATTTGCTTTTCTATTGCCGGATGATGGCACAGCAGTGGGTTAAGGGAATGCCGACGGAAGAATTAAGCCTTCCGCCTTACAAGGAGCTGGGACTGATTGCGCAGGATGCGGAGCTGGTTCAGTACGACAGCATGAGATTTTTACAAAAAGTGTGGATGGAACGTTATGAGGAATTGGATGAAATTGTGCGGGAATTCGAGCCGCTTGTTGAAAAATCGGACAGCGGTTACGGATACATCCATAGTTTTACTCCTGCATATTATAATTTGATTTTTTATTATTCCTTTGTGAAGAGAAGTGATTTAAAAGCACGTCATTTTTATGACGTAATATCGAAAGATTTAGAAAATGACACGGACACAAACGGCAGACGTGTTCTTGCGTATTATCATTATTTTGTGAATCATGATGCCCGGAAGGCTCACGCACTGATTCGTGAAGCCTGGCATGTGATGCCAAAGTTTTCGAACTGTCAGGCAGAACGGGATTATGAGGCAAAGTTACTTGATATTTTGGCGAAAGTGATGGAGCGTGATGAAGAACAGATTGGAAATCCGTTTGATAAAAATACCGTCACGGCGCTATGATTCATTTTGCCGGAAACAGTGCAGAGCTTGATGCAGAAAATACTGCTGGCATCGGGAGATTGAGCTTGCTCAGAACTCCCGGTGTCAGCGTTTTTTTGTGCAATAGCCGGGCAAGTCAAAAGGTGGGAAACAATATTTGACCGTTTGTACAGCTGCGCAGTTGTTTTCGTTATGTGAAAGGAAAAAAAGGATACAGAAAAGATATATAAAAGAAATAAAAAAGAAACATGGATAAAACACAAAAAACATAAGTATCTGATATACTGTTGTATACTCGGACGTACATCCGTATACAAGGTGATACAGCGGGAGGTGAACAGATTCTTTGAGAGGGCGGAACGTACATCGGGATCAATAGGTATTGAAAGAGGAGGAACGACATGGGAAAGAAAAAAACAGCCGTTGAGGTATATTTATCCGTGGTTTATAAATGGGGAATCCTTGTGCTGGTCGCCGCATGTATGTGTGCGACGACGATGTTTATTACGGAGAAGCTGCTGGGGCTTTACAAAATGGTGCCGTGGCCTGCAGTTTTGTTGTTTGCACTGATGGATGTCCTGTTTTTTATCAGTGGTGTGCTTTTAATACGGTCGTCATTTGGGGAGGATGGATATTTAAAGGAAGGAAGACTGGCAGCCGGTAAGATTTTTTCGGCTGTGGTTCTCATCATACAGTGGAACTATATTATATATATGATACCGTCAAGGACGTTTTGGGGCTTTTTGTTTTTCTTTTTGATTCTGATGGCTTTTTTTCTGGACATTAAGCTCTTGCTGGTCAGCGGATTGACCTGTATGATTTCGCTCTTCATCGGATGGGCAGTGCGGGGGACGCTGCTGTTGCCGGTAAAGGACGAGCTATTTATCTCAGACGTGATTATGTGTCTGGTGGGACTTACATTATCCTTAGTGGGGTTGACGGTTTTTGTCTTTTTTGTATCGCATTTTCTCGTAAATGCCAAGAAGGATGAACTGGAGAAGAACAATGAACAGATCGTTAACGTTCTGACCTCCGTGCAGCAGGTATCGGAGCGATTGTTTGAAGCGGGGAATTCGCTGTCCCGAATTTCCGAGAATGAGAGCGCATCCGCGCAGGAGCTTGCGGCTACCAGTGAGCAATTAGTAGCGAGCAGCAATATACTGGGCAAGAGAACGGATGAGAGCATGGCGAATCTGGGAGAACTGAGTGAATGCGAAGGTGTTGTTGCCGATAACGTGGAAAAGGTGGAGGCGACATCAAAGGATTTGCTGAATAAATCGGTGGAAAATGAAAGACTGCTGAGCGATTTACACGCAATAAACGGTGAGGTATCACAGTCCATGACTGCTACAACGGATATCGCACAGAAATTGTCGGATGCGGTGCAGGAAATCGGTGTTACACTGAAGCTGATCAGCGATATTTCCTCATCCACAAATTTGTTGGCGCTGAACGCTTCGATTGAAGCGGCAAGAGCCGGAGATGCGGGCAGAGGGTTTTCTGTTGTCGCAACAGAGGTCGGAAATCTTGCGGGCAGCACACAGGAGTCGTTAAAGGAAGTAGAATCGGTGATCGAGCGAGTACAGAATAACGTAAGGGAAATTACGGTACAGGTCGAGGAAAACTCTTCCAAGCTTGGCAGGCAGAACGAGTATCTTGCAAATGTTTTTCAGAGCATGCAGGGTATGACGGAGCTGCTCAATGTTTCGGTTGAAGCGATTCAAACAATGGGCGAGGCTCAAGGAAAACAGTCGGAGGTCATTAAAAAGACGATATCGATTAACCGGGATATTGCCGAGAGCATCCGGAATGAGAATGAACAATTTGCATCCATCAATGCGATGGCGGAGGGAAATGCAAAGGATACGGCAGAGGTTGCGGTTCAGGCAGGAGCAATCAATGATATGGTTGATGAAATCAGCAAACTGTTAAGCCAAAGTGAGGTCTGAAGCCGGTGAAAAAGAGCAATTCCTAAGCTTCCTGTGCAAAGAGAAGAGAGACTGAAAATTTCACATAATTCCTTGTGCAGCGGCACATGAGAAAAGCGGGCATTTCCTGAATAACAGGGCTTGTCCGCTTCTTGCTTGGATGCCAGGGAGGCTGCCAAGCAAATACGGCAGATAGGGAAAGCACCGCATGGAACGACATTTTGGGGGATTGTAAAAAGCCGGAAATCTGCTATAGTAAAACTGTTGAGGAAAAGTGGGCTTGTTGGCAGAGAGCTCTGCTATACGAGGTATGAAAGGATGAAGGAAGAGAAATATAATATTCCCAGACTGGATCGGCATTACTATACGATTTTGGATAACCGCATCCTTGTCATGTGTGCGTCTGTCAGAGATGAGCAGTCTTTAGAAGAAACCGTGCTCTTTTTTGAGCATGTTGTGAATCGGAAGGTGGGTACAGCCTGCTGTGTGTTTCCGGATTTCCGGTGGATTGACCGGGGAGATTTTTCGCAGGATGAGATCAAAGGCTTTGAGAAGTTCTGGCAGGAAAACAAAAGCGAAATAAAAGCATATGCCGCACATCCGGACGAGGAGAGAGTCTCTTCCGAAGAGGAAGCCCGGCTGTGTGAGCAAATATTATGCCCTGACGGTCCGAGGTATGCCTATCGCTGCATCGATGAAGGCTCGGAGCAGTATGATGTGACAGAGCAGGAGAAGGAACGGATATTGACGAAAATTTCATCGTATATTCCGAGACCGACGCATCTTTTGATTGCATTCTATGCGGTGCTGTCTGCTGCTTTCGTATGTGCGTTTTTGACGGTGAAAGATATGACGGCGACGGGAATCGGATATGTACAATATCTGGAATTTGCACTGCTGCTTCTTTTGCTTGTCGTTTTGATTGTAATGGGGTTGTGCACGAAGCTGCTGCTGTATTTTGAATGGGAGCAGGACAGAAGCAAAATCAGAAAAAATACCTTATACAAAACGCGGGTGACACCGCTTTGCGCATGGAGGGGAAGCGGACTCTTCCCGTCGCATTATCTGAGGTTTGCAAGCGCCGACGGACTGTATTTCTGTGATTTTTATACGATTTCCGAGGAGCTGCATAATCAGATCAGGAGCAAAGAGGTATGGGCGTATTACTATAAAGTAAAAGAAAAAAACGATCGGTATTATGGATGCTTCCGTATCTATGTTGTGGGGAAGGATATAAATCCGTAAGGATTCGCGACGCAAAGTACATAACAAAATGAGGGCAAAGAGGTAAAGTAAATGGTTCAGCAAAAACAGAGCAAAAGTATATCAAATAAGCTTACATGGCAGACGATTGGGCACGATATTCCGGTCGGCATCGTCATTGCCCTTGTCTCCATTCCTATTTCGATGGGCTATGCGTCGGTTGCAGGGCTTCCGGTTGTGTACGGACTGTACGGGAGTCTTCTGCCGATTGTTTTTTTCGGATTGCTGACCTCCTCGCCGCGGTTTGTATTTGGGGTGGATGCCGCACCTTGTGCTCTGGTCAGCGGAATGCTTGCCGCAATGGGAATCGCAGGGGAATCGGAGGAGGCGCTTAGAATAATTCCGGTTATTACCATTCTGGTGGCGCTGTGGCTGCTTCTGTTCTTTTTGCTGAGAGCGGATACGTTACTGAAATTTATCTCCCACTCCGTGATGGGAGGATTTATTACGGGTATCGGCATCACCATTATTTTTATGCAGCTCCCGAAGCTGTTCGGCGGCGATGCGGGAACCGGTGAAATTGTGGAGCTGCTCATACATATTTATGAGGAGGCGGCTGAGGACTTTCATGTGCTGTCCTTCCTTTTGGGGCTTATCACGATTGCCGTGATTCTTCTGTCCAAAAAGTATATTCCCAAGCTTCCGATACAGGTTCTTGTGATGCTGTCAGGAGCGGCACTGACATACTTTGGTCACATTGACAGGCTCGGTGTGCGGACACTGCCGGATGTGGCAGCAGGACTTCCGCATCTTGTGCTTCCGGATTTTACATCTCTTTCCGGCAGAGTGCTTGAGGTGGTGCTTCCGAGCATATCGATTGCGGTAGTCATCTTTACGGAGACACTGCTCGCAACTTCGAATATTGCTTTAAAATATGAAGATAAAATTCATTCCCGAAGGGAAATCCTCGCCTACAGTGCAGGAAATTTTGCGGCAGCATTGTTCGGGGGCTGTCCGGTGAACGGAAGTGTCTCACGAACCGGAATCGCAAACCAGTATGGGGTAAAAAGTCAGGTCATGTCCATATCCGCCGGCTTTACGATGCTTCTGATTTTACTGTTCGGAACCGGCTTTATCCGCTATCTTCCGATTCCGGTTCTGACGGGAATCGTGATTTCGGCACTGATCGGAACGTTTGAATTTGAACTGGCAGGTAAGCTGAAAAAGGTGGATCGGGAGGAGTATCTGATTTTTTATGCCGTGCTGCTCGCCGTACTCTTTTTAGGCACGGTTTACGGTGTTCTGGCAGGTGTGCTTCTGACGCAGGTAGCCTTTATTATCCGGCAGTCGAAACCGGCGACCGCTTTTCTCGGCGTGGTTGAGAATGTGGACGGATATTATGATCTCGAGGGACGGATGGGCTTGTCTGTTCCGATCAAAGGAGCGGCGATCTATCGCTTTACGGGTGCACTCTTTTATGCCAATATCGAGCAGTTTTGTGAGGAACTGGAGGAGGGAATTACGGACGGGACAAAGGTGATCGTGATTGATGCGAGCGGCATCGGCAGTGTGGATGTGAGCGCCGCAGAGCGTCTTGTCTATCTGTATCACAAATTCAAGAAACGGGGAATCGCCTTTTATATTGCCGGACATGTCAGTAATGTCAATGATCAGCTGTACAATTTCGGCGCAGGGGAGCTGATTGCGGAAGGCGTTGTCCGCTCGCGTATCTCGCTTGCGCTTCGGGCGGCGGGAATCGATCATCCGTATGAGCTTCAGCCGGGCTACATACCGCAGCAAAAGCCGTTTGCCAAAAAGCTTGCGGAGTTTTCGTGGGCGTACGGCATACGGGCAGAGGAAAAGATGAAGGAGCTTGTCAGAACGATTGCACAGGAAATCGCAAAGGAAGGACTTACGGACTCTGATAAAATCCGGGAGAAGGAGAGAGCGCTTGCAAAAGGCTATTGGAATTACGCCGATGAGGCGATTTTCCTAAGCGAGCTGGAGATGGAGCTGGCCGTGCTTGCACAGGAGGGTAAATTATCGGATGAGAGAGAGAACCTGATGGAAGAGAAGATTATCGCGCGCAATTCGCAGCTCAGAAAGGCGATCCTGTCTCAAAGCGAGGATTCGGTAAAGAGGCTTGCGGGGCGGCGCAAGGCGCGGGAGCTGGCGTTCCGCAGAAGGAATCCGGAGGCTTACGACAGACTGGTGAAGGAACGGGAGCAGGTGGAGCTGTAAACGGTGACACGCCCTGCAAGGAGCGGAGCATTGTCTGAAACATTTCTACCATTACATGAGGAACATTGGCGAAAGGCAGCCGTTTGTTATACCGAAAATAAAAGAAAAGAACGAATACCTGTACAGAGGATGAAAATTTCTTCCTAAGTACAGGTATTTTTTTCCTATATCCTTTTGGGAAACACTATTGACAAAGAATATAGGCAGTGATATTATACAAAGCATAATAACATATAAATCATACGTAAATAGTAGGAAATAGAAAAAACAAAGCGACGAGCGAATTCGTGCGTTGATCTGAGAAAGCAAATGGAGTACGCCTGTCCTTTGCACAACGAATGACCAGGATGCTGTGGCCGGTAGGAAAAGGCAAGGTCTGCAAAACCCAGAATGATGGTTCGAATCCATCCAGCATCGCTTTGCAAAAGAAAATGAATGCAGAATGATTATTTTTGAAAAACGGTTCATCGAACAACTTTATCGGGAGGCACAGGAGCAATATCCTAACGAGTGCTGTGGAATACTGCTCGGTTTGGCAGCTGCTGACGGAGAGCGGATTGTCTTGCAGGTCAGACCGGCTGCCAATATGTCGCCGGAGGGCGAGAAGCAAAAGCATTTCCGCATTCCTTCGGAAATGATTCTGGAGGCGGAACGATCAGCCGCCCTGAACGGATATGAGATCATAGGCTTTTACCATTCTCATCCTGATTGTGAGGCTGTCCCGTCCGAGCTGGATGCCGATTATGCGATCGAGGGGCTGTCGTATCCCATCATCTCGGTGAGAAAAGGGAAGGTAAAGGAAGTACATAGCTGGGAAATGACGAGCAAAGAGGATGACAGGTATTTCCGGAAAGAATGCATAGAAATAAGGGACAGGAAATAAGAATAGAAGGAAAGCAACAGGAAAAGGAACCACATGGATAAAGCCGGAGCAGCGGGGAATAACGGGAGAAGGGAAAGGATATCTGCACAACATGAGCTGCAAAAAATGAAAGATAAGGAGCGAATAAAAATGGCAGTGAAGTTACTCATATCTGCAACGCTGAGAACGTTTGCCGGACGCAAATCCGAGATTGTTCTCGAAGGGAGCACCGTGCAGGAGGTTTTGGATCGTTTCACGGACGAATATCCGGATGCAGGGAAAGCCTTGTTTGGGGATGACCGACGGCTGCGGCCTTTCGTGAATGTTTACGTCGGTGGGAATAACATCGATGCGCTGGACGGGCTTGAGACGAAATTGGAAGAGAATGATACCGTTCTTTTAGTTCCGGTTATTGTCGGAGGTGCACCGGAGGAAGGTGTGATTTCGGAGGAAAGAAGAAAGGCGGTCACGTTGGATGACAAGGAGATTGACCGCTATAATAAGCATCTGATGCTCAGGGAGATCGGGGTGAAGGGGCAAAAGAAGCTCAAGGCGGCAAAGGTGCTGATCGCCGGTCTGGGAGGGCTGGGAACGCCGCTCGTGCAGTATCTGGCAGCTGCGGGAGTCGGAACAATCGGGATTGTTGATTTTGATGAGGTCTCGCTCACCAATCTGCAAAGTCAGGTAATACACGGAACGAGGGATGTGAACCGTCCCAAGACAGCTTCCGCAAAGGATTCCATCAAGGCGATCAATCCGCTGATTAAGGTTGAGACCTATCACATAAAACTGACCGAAGAGAACATAGAAGAAATCATAGAGGACTATGACATCGTTGCGGATGCCACGGACAACTACAAATCGAGATACCTGATCAATGATGCCTGCGTGCTGCTCGGCAAACCGCTCGTGTTCGGCGCGATGTATCAGTTTGAAGGTCAGGTGAGCGTCTTTGATGCGAGGCGTGGTCCCTGCTTCCGTTGTCAGTTCCCGTCGCCGCCGCCGAAGGGGCTTGTGCCGACCTGCGCGGAGAGCGGAGTGATCGGTACGCTTCCGGGGATTATCGGCAGTATTCAGGCAAACGAGGTGCTCAAGCTGATCATCGGAGGGGGCGAGAGCTTAATCGGCGAGATGTTCCTTTTTGATACATGGAACTTTACGGGCAGGAAGCTTTCTGTGGCAAAGAATGAAAATTGTCCGATTTGCGGGAAAAATCCGACGATTTATAAAATAGAAGAATTTGACTATGAAGATTTCTGCGGACTGAAGGAGGACGAGGAGGAGGTTCCGGTCGAGGGAATCACGCCGGAGGATCTGGCGGACAGAATTGAGAGAGGAGAACCCCTCACGATTGTCGATGTGCGTGAACCTCACGAGCGTTCGATCAGCCGCTTCCCGAATGCGGTTGTCATACCGATCGGGCAGCTTGCACGAAGGCAGAATGAGCTGGACCCGGATATGGATACGATTTTCATCTGCCGGGAGGGCAAGCGCAGCATACTGGCAATCAACACTTTGCGGGAGGCGGGCTACAAGGGACCGATGTACAACTTGAAGGGAGGCATGGAGGCTGCCCGGGATATCATCTTCTCGAATGAGGGCGGATGGTTATAAGCATCGCGTAAAATTTCAGAACCGGATATCCGTCTGATTTCGCCGGTTTCTGAAGAGTTACATATAAAATATGAGAACGATTTTAAAGGAGGTCATTGCATATGGCAAAAGAAGAACAGGGAATCAATGCATTAGGTGCACAGGCGGCCTATAACCTTGCCAATGTCACCAAGACAAAACCGCAGTATGGAGCAATCACACCGAAGTGGCTGACAAAGCTGTTAGAGTTTAAGGGCTTGGAAACCGGAATTTACCGGGTAAACAAGGTTGTTGAGGGAGAGACTCCTTTGGACGTGCTCTGCAGCCAGACGAAGAAATCCGACATCATTCCGGACGGTTATGTGGAGTATGAGACGCAGCCGAGAGAATACCGTTTAAATTCCATTTCGACGATCATCAATGTAAATACAGTCATTGAGGACGTTTACGGTTCTCCTTATGATCAGGTACAGGAGCAGCTGTCGCTTGCCATTGAGAGTCTGAGGGAGAGACAGGAGAGTCAGCTGATTAACAACGATGACTACGGTCTGTTAAAAAATGTTCCGGATTCACAGAGAATCCAGTCACGCACAGGTGCACCTACGCCTGACGATCTGGATGAACTGATCTCAAAGGTGTGGAAGGAGCCATCCTTCTTTCTGGCACATCCGAGAGCCATCGCTGCATTTGAGAGAGAATGCACGAAGAGAGGGGTTCCGCCTGTTACGGCAAACATTGCGGGAGGCACCTTCATCTTATGGCGAGGAATCCCGATCATTCCTACAGATAAGCTGCTGGTGGACGGTTTGAAAAACCCAAAGAGCCAGAGCGGTAAGACGAATATTCTGCTGCTCCGTACCGGCGAAGCAAAGAGAGGCGTTGTCGGTCTGTTTCAGGCGGGTCTTAAGAACGAACATTCCAGAGGCTTGTCGGTGCGCTTCCGTGGAATTGATGACAAGGGTGTTGCCTCATACCTCTTATCGCTATACTGCTCGGCAGCCATTTTAGCAGACGATGCCATCGCAGTACTGGAAGATGTAGAGGTAGGTGAGTATTATGACTATGAGTAATCCGGATTATTTCGGACTCCCGGGTGCGGATGCTGTGGCTGCATTGGCAAATGATCTGTTCGGTCAGCTTGGCGATGCCAGTGGTGCAGTCGCTCCCCCGCAGCCGACTGCATCGGCAGCAGTAGGGTATACGCAGCCGGTCACCGGGCAGGGCATTGATTACAGTGACTTGGACAAGATTTTCGGCTACAGTGCGCAGACTGCAGCGCGGCAGACCGCAAAACAGCCAATCGGCTATGCACCGGTCGTTGTCTCCCAGTCGCAGGCACAGGAGCAGAACACGAT
>JAFUZE010000289.1 GCA_017476765.1 Lachnospiraceae bacterium | reverse complement strand
TCGATGAAGAACTATTAACGGAAATTCTTGACAATATTTTGTCTGAAACATATGACAGGAATGAAAATCTGAAGTTAAAGGTATTGAACGCCATATCTGTTGAAGATCATTTTTATTAGTTTGCTTTTGCTCCCGACATTTATGTCGGGAGCAAGAATACTTAAAAAAGTATTTGGGTAAGGAGTTTGATATTAAAATAACAAAGCAGGATAATTCAGAGGTAACTACAGATGGGACTACAATTTTGCCTTGGAGGCAGCGGTTCGGGAAAAAGTACAAGAATATATGAAGAGATGATTCGAAGATCGATGGAGCATCCGGAGCAGGACTTTCTGATGATCGTGCCGGATCAGTTCACGATGCAGACGCAGAAGGAGCTGTGCAGCCTGCATCCGCGCGGAGGCATTATGAACATCGATGTCCTGAGCTTTTCACGCCTGGCACACCGCATTTTTGACGAGGTGTATGTGGAGGACAAGACGGTTTTGGACGATACGGGCAAGAATCTGTTAATTCGCAGTGTGGCAGCGAAAAAGCAGGATGAGCTGAAGGTCATCGGCAGCCAGCTGAAAAGGATTGGCTATGTCCATGAGGTGAAGTCCGTGATTTCCGAATTTATGCAGTATGGAATCCGGCTCGCAGATCTGCAGCAGATGATTGCTTACGGTAGCAGTCACGGAAAGCTGCACGCAAAGCTTCAGGATTTGTCCGTGCTCTACGAGGGCTTTCTTGATGAGATCAAGGAGACGTATGTGACGACGGAGGAGACGCTTGATATTTTGCGGGGCGTGCTGCCAAAGTCTGCGCTGATCAGGCGCTCTACCGTTGTTTTTGACGGCTTTACCGGATTTACCCCGGTGCAAAGCAAGCTGATTCAGGAGATCATGCGGCTCGGAAGGGAGGTCATCGTTGTACTCGATCTGGACCCGAAGGAAAATCCCTATGTGGTGGACGGCGAGCACAAGCTGTTCTATCTGACCAAAAAGACGATCGCATCGCTCACAAAGCTTGCGCAGGAGGTCGGAACGCCGCGCCTTGAGGATATCGTGATAAAGGAACCGGTTGTCAGACGTTATGTAAACAATGAAGCTCTGGCGCATCTGGAACAGCATCTGTTCCGGTATTCCGGAAAGTCCTTTGGGAAGGAGACGGACCGGCTTCATCTGTTTGCCGCCAAAAATCCGAAGGAGGAGGCACAGAGGGTCTGTCTTGCGATTCGCAGACTCCTTCGCGAGGAGGGGTATTGCTATCGGGACATTGCGGTTGTGACAGGCTCGCTTGAGCAGTACGCCGGTGTCATGGAGGAGGAGTGCAGGAGATACGGCATCCCGTACTTTCTCGATCAGAATCTGGGGCTGATGTTCCATCCGATGATTCACTTTCTTTTAGGGGCGCTTGAGGTCATCCGCTTCCGTTTTTCTTATGACAGCGTGTTTCACTATCTGCGCAGCGGACTGTCCGACTTGTCGGTGGAGGAGATTGATGCACTGGAAAATTATGTGCGCTCACTCGGCATTCGCGGTCAAAGCGCGTACGAGAATCTCTTTGTCAGACGTCCCGGAGGACTTCGGGAAGGGGAGGCAGCAGGCAGGCTTGCGCAGTTAAATGCCATTCGGGAGACTTTTGTAAGCGGTCTGGAGCCGCTGCTTGCCCTCCGCAGTGAAAACGACGGCGCAGCCTATGTCGATGCACTCTATGCGTTCTGTGTCACAAACAGGCTGCAGGAGAAGATGGACGAGTATGCCGATTGGTTTGAACAAAACGGTGAGATGGCAAAGGCGAAGGAGTACAGGCAGGTGTACCGGGTCGTCATGGATTTGTTTGATCAGATTCATGAGCTGCTCGGGCAGCAAACCGTGCCGTTTGCGGACTTTATCGAAATTCTGACAGCGGGCTTTGGTGAGCTTAAAGTCAGCACGATTCCGCCGAATATCGACCAGATTGTGATCGGAGATATCGAGAGGACGAGGCTGAAAAAAATCAAGGCGCTGTTCTTTGTCGGTGTCAACGACGGAATTATTCCGAAGAGCGGTGGCAGCGGCGGACTGATTTCCGATTTGGAGCGTGAGTTTTTGCTCGGCTGCGGCTATGAGATGGCTCCGACAAAACGCGCGCAGATGTTTACACAAAGGCTGTATCTGTACAGAAATATGACAAAGCCGACGCAGCGCTTGTATCTGTCCTACAGCAAGGTTGACCGAACAGGCAAATCGGTGCGCCCGTCCTATCTCATCGGCGAGGTCAAAGCGCTTTTTCCGAAGGTACGCACGGAGACGCCGGATGAGAAGGACTGTCTTTGGAGCGTGGAGACGAAGGACGATGGCTATGATGATCTGGCGGAGGCTCTGTGTGCCTATGCGGCGGGAATCCATGCATCCGGGCAGGAGCAGCTGGAGGATTTCTACGACTATGTCAGGCTGTACCGGGGCGAGGAAGCAGTCGGACGCATGATCGAAGCTGCTTTTGCGCAGTATGAGCCAAAGCCCCTCAGCAGCAAAATCGCCGAGGCGATCTACGGTGATGTCCTCAGAAACAGCGTCAGCCGCTTAGAGCAGTATGCGGGCTGTGCATATGCGCATTTCGTCAAGTATGGGCTGAAGCTGCAGCCGGATGAGGAATTTTCCTTTGAGAGCGTG
>JAFUZE010000288.1 GCA_017476765.1 Lachnospiraceae bacterium | reverse complement strand
TGGAAACGACAGATACCACGTATCCGAGCACGGCAAATCTTTCCCAGAAATGATAATCGATTCTCGAGACAACGAACATCGCAAAAAGCCCAAGAGCCGTTGCAAATGCCTGTTTTTTCAAATAATAAGCGGAATCCCCCTTGTAGTCGAGCGCCGCTTCATAGGAGCTTACCGAATAGAGCATGACAAGCCCGAAAACGAGCAGGAATAATATAATGAAAAGCAGCGTATAATCAAAAAAGTACTCGTCCTGTTTTCCTTTTATCCGGAGTCCTGCCCTTCCTCTTTTACTGTTTACCACTTAACCACCTCATTTTTCTTCTATGGCAAGCACCATATCCTTAAACCGATTTCCACGCACCTCATAATTCGGGAACATGCCCCAGCTCGCACACGCCGGTGAAAGCAGAACGCAGTCTCCCTCCTTTGCCTCCTTTATGCAAAGCTCCATCGCCTCCTCGAGACTTTCCGCAAACACATAATCCTCAAATCCGTGCCGTTTCGCACAGTCCGCAATCTTCTCTCTCGTCTGTCCGATCAGGACAAGCTTTTTGACCTTTCCGTCAAAGCTCTCGATCCACTCATCATACTCGCTGCCCTTGTCATAACCGCCGCCGATCAGAAACGTCGGCTTGACCATCGCGCCGATTCCCTTGATCGCCGCATCCGGATTCGTTCCCTTCGAATCGTTATAATAATCGACGCCGCGCTTTGTTGCAACAAATTCAAGCCGGTGCTCGACGGCATGAAAGCTTTTGACCGACTCAAGAATCTGCTCCATCGCAATGCCGTAGCTGTCTGCCATCGCAACGGCAGCCATGATATTTTCCGCATTATGTACGCCGAGAAGATGTGTCTCACTCATGGCAAGAAGTCTTGTCGCTTTTCCGCCTTCCGCCTTGTAAATGACTCCATCCTTATAATAAAATCCATTCTCCAGCTCATGTGCACCGGAAAAATACACCGGTCTCGCCGTCGTGACAAGCCCGAACTGCCTTGTATATGAATCCTCATAGTTGAGCACGCACGTTTCCGCCTTCGTCTGCATCGCCGCAATACGCTCCTTCGTCTGCACATAACACTCCATCGTGTGATGACGGTTCAGATGATCCGGCGTAATGTTCAAAATAGCGCTGACTGCCGGACGGAATGCATGCACCGTCTCGAGCTGAAAGGAACTGATCTCCGCAACAGTCACGGAATCCTCCTCCGTGCCGGAAACCATCTGCGTATACGGAATGCCGATATTCCCGACCGTAAACGCCTTGTGCGTGGCATCCTGCATAATCTGTCCGAGCAGCGCCGTCGTCGTCGTCTTTCCGTTTGTTCCGGTAATCGCCAGCACCTTTCCCTTTTCAAATGCGTATGCCAGCTCCACTTCTCCCCATATCGGAACCTTTCTCTCCTGAAATTCCAGCACGAGCGGCGAATCGATCGGAACTCCCGGACTGATGACGATGAGCTCTATCGCCTCCTTGTCCTTCTCCGAAAGCGTTCCGATGCGGATGTCCGTCTCAACCCCCGGTGGAAGCTCACTGCGGATATCCTCCTCCGAAAGCTGCTCGTTTCCGTCATACAAAATCGTCTGCGCTCCATGCTGCTTCAACAGTCCGAGCGCTGCCATCCCGCTTTTTTTCGTACCTACAATTAAAACTCTTTTTCCTGTAAAATCCATGTCACTTTCACTCCTTATACCGCTAACAGCCCAATCAGGCAGAGAATCGCGGTCACGATCGCAAACACAGCAACGACCTTTGTCTCCTTCCAGCCGCACAATTCAAAATGATGATGAATC
This sequence comes from Lachnospiraceae bacterium, assembly GCA_017476765.1. GTDB lineage: Bacteria > Bacillota > Clostridia > Lachnospirales > Lachnospiraceae > JAFUZE01. Next base: position 4,281 of record JAFUZE010000288.1, on the reverse strand, counting down.
GGCGCCATTTTAAAAATACGCTTGCCTCCGGTAAGCTTAAAGTAGCTGACCTGAAGCATCACCGAAAGCACCTCCATCAGATAGACAAAGCCGACAATCAGAATAAACAGCGGCATGTTCATCATATAAGCGCAGCCTACGACAAAGCCTCCCAATGCCAGAGAACCCGTATCTCCCATGAACACACTCGCCGGATGCACATTAAAGAGCAAAAATCCGAGCAACGCTCCCACAGCTGCACACGTAATCGGTTCGATACCGCTCCCTGTCCCGACTGCAATGACCGTAAAGTAGGTCGCCACTAAAATCGTCACACTCGTCGCCAGTCCGTCGAGTCCGTCCGTAAAGTTCGTGCCGTTTACCGTTCCGAGCACGACAATGAACAAAAAAGGAACATTCCAGATACCCAGATCCAGATATTTATCAGGGAGAAACGGAATTTTCATCGCAAGACTGACTCCGCTCTGCACAAGATAATAGGCAAAAATCGCTGTGATGACAAGCTGTCCTGCCATTTTCTGCCACGCCCGAAGCCCCATCGATCTTTTCAGAACGACCTTGATATAATCATCGATAAAACCAATCAGCGCAAAACCAAGCGTAAGGAAGAGAATCGGAAGCACCTTCGGGTATCTCTTCATATATAACAGCGTCGTGATCGTCAGGGATGCCAGGATAATAATACCGCCCATCGTCGGAGTTCCTGTTTTTTTCAGATGGCTCTGCGGTCCCTCGTCCCTTACCGTCTGTCCCGCTTTAATCCTGCGCAAAAACGGGATCATAATGGGTCCTAACGCTGCGCTGATGGCAAACGCAATAAGAGTTGGCATAACAATATTCTGAGTCATATATCTGTCCCGTCCTTTCTAACTATAACCATTCGTAATCTAAAGCGCTGCGGTCATCTTTCGAAATCATAAAACGACCCAACGTCAATTATAATTGATTCTCTCCAAATAAGGAAGGATATTTTCAAAAAGCTTTTTAATCACGGGGGCTGCAATCTGTCCCCCGTAATAAATCCCCTTCGGATTGTTGATCACTACCATCGCAAGAACCTTCGGATTTTCCGCCGGAGAAAAACCGACAAAGGAGGCGATATACTTGCCGCTGCCTCTCGGAAGCGTCTGGCTCGTCGCCGTCTTGCCCCCGACCGAAAAGCCCTCGACAGCTCCGTTTTTGCCGGAGCCCTCCGCCACGACCTGCTCAAGAATTTCCCGCATTGTCCTTGAGGTCTCTTCCGAAACAATCCCCTCTTTTACCTCATATGCAAAACGCTTGACCGTTTTTCCCGATGCATCCGAGACACTCACGCCGAAATGCGGTGTGATGCGTCTGCCCCCGTTAATGATGGAGCTGACGGTTGTCGCCAGCTGTACCGGCGTGATCTGGAACGACTGTCCGAATGATACGGTCGCCAGCTCCACCAGTCCCATGTTATCCTTCTGATGCATGATCGTACCTGCCTCACCCGGCAGATCAATTCCGGTCTTTTCCTTCAGTCCGAATTTTGTGAAATATTCATAATACTGATCAATGCCGAGCCGCAGCCCGACGGTAATAAAAACAGGATTGCACGAATTCATCGTGCCCTGCACAAACGTCTCACTGCCATGTCCCGCCGTCTTGTGGCAGCGTATTTTGCGATCCTCCACAATGATAAAGCCCGGGCAGCTGAACGTGTCTTCCGGTCTGACGACCCCCGCCTCGAGCGCTGCCGCCGCCGTGATGATCTTAAAGGTCGAACCCGGCTCGTAGGTATCATTGATACAGGCATTGCGCCACATACGGTTGAGCGCATCCTGTTTCTGCTGCGCCGCATCATTTCCCGAGACAGAGTTGTCTGACACGGCAGACGGCAGGAAATCCTCGGTGAGTGTAAACGGAGCATTCAGATCAAACTCCGGCACATTCGCCATCGCAAGCATCTCTCCATTTTGGGGATTCATGACGAGAATCGATACATAGTCCGCCTCCTTTGCCTGCATGACCTGTGAGGCAAGCTGTGTCGCATACGTCTGAATATTATAATCCATACTGATGTGCAGATCGTTTCCGGCGACCGGCTCAAGGCGGTTTTCCCCCTCCTCATCGAGCTCGACGCCTCTGGCATCCGTCACGGTAAAAATCGTACCGTCCTCTCCCTTCAAATCGTCCTCGTACTTAACCTCCAGTCCTACGATTCCCTGATTGTCGCTGCCTGTAAAGCCAAGCACCTTGCTGGCAAGGGAGCCATAGGGATAATATCTTTTATAATCCTCATCCACCTTCACCCCATCGAGATCGTAGCTGCGGATTGCATCTCCGGTTTCCTTGCTGACATTGCTCTTTATTTTCTCAATCGCCGAAACCTTTGAAACCTTCTTGTGCGCTTCCTCCTCGGTGATACCAAGCTCCTTTACGAGCATTCGCTCCACCTGTTCCGGCTCCGTAATCTGTGAATGTATGACCGACACCGTACATACGGTCTTGTTCGTGGCAAGAACAACTCCCCCCGCATCAATGATCTGTCCGCGCGCCGCCTTGATCGACCGTTCTCTCTCGTGCAGCTGCTTTGCGAGCGTCTCATAATACTCCGACTGCCAGATCATCAAATATCCCAGCCTTCCCAAAAGCCCCAGAAGTGCGAGAATACACAGCATTGTTACAATTACAATCTTTTTGCGTATGAATGTTCTTGTCTTATTCAAAAAATTACTCCATGCATGCCATTACTATATTTTATTACGGCATGCCGGCAGTTATTCTTCCCCTTTGCGAAAGCACTTGGAATATCCTGTCACCCGATTGTCGTTCTATTCAATCATAGAATATGTAGGGTCAACATACTCCATTGTCACCGGATCTACCCGCTGTCCGGTCTGAGGGTCGATCAGATTGCCGGTCTCCGGATCCGTCTCATACTGAGGCTCCTCGTCCGGCGAGCCTTCGCCCTCCTGCGGCGCTCCCTCCGAACCGCCCTCCCCGGTATCTCCTTCTTCTCCGGAGCCTTCCTCTTCCTCTGCGTCCTCCGTTCCTCCCGGAATGATGTTCAGCCGTTTCAGCTCCTCGATCTGCTCCTCGCTCAGCTCCTCCGTGCGGAAAATGTTCATATAAGGAAGAACCTCTGTGAAAATCTCTTTTGCAAGCTCCTGTGCAAAGGTGGAATGCGGCTGATCAGCCACATTTGGTCTGTCCACGACGACGTAGACCATGACCTGCGGGTCATCCACCGGAGCAAAGCCGATAAACGATACGACATAGTTGCCCTGTTTTCGCGGACGAGTCTCGGCCGTTCCCGTTTTGCCCCCGATCAGGTATCCGCTCGGAACCGCCGTTGTGCCGGTTCCTTTGGTACAAACAGCTGCAAGGTAGCCCCGCATCTTCTCGGAGACCTCATTGGAAATCACCTGCTTTAACACTCTTGTCTCATTTTTTTTGACCGTGACACCATCTGAATTGCGAATCTCGGAAACCACATGCGGCTCATTGTAATAACCGCCGTTGATGATCGAGCAAAAAGCCGTTGCCATCTGTATCATCGTCACATTATAGCCCTGCCCGAAGCTGGAAATCGCCAGATCGGAGGCAACCATGTCATCGACATTATATATGAGGGTATCCGTTCTTCCCTCCCCCGCCAGGTCAATGTTCGTCCTCAGTCCCATATTAAAGCTCGTGAGATATTTCATAAACGTCTCGTTTCCCACGGTCGCAGCGATCTTCATCAGAGCCACGTTGCACGACTGTTCCAGTGCGCCGGACACATCCACGACTCCGTGGCCGCTCCACTTGTGGCATTTGATATCATGTCCACTGACCGTCAGCATTCCGCGACACTCATACGCTTCATTTCCGGTAATTTTGCCCGAATCAAGCGCTGCCGCAATCGTGAGGGACTTTGCCGTAGAGCCCGGCTCATACGTATCCTGAATACAAAAATTTTTCCAAAGCTGATTCAACGTATCGTAAAAGGCGTCCTCCTCCTGCATCTTTTTAATTTCCTGCTCCGTATAGTAAGCGGACAGGTCGGTCGGTTTGTTGAGGTCATAGACCGGATAGCTTGCCATTGCGAGAACCTCAGCCGTCTTGGGATTCATGACGATGACGCCTGTATTTTTGCTCCCAAGCTCGCCCTCCCGATACTCGCCCTTGTGCTCTTCATTGAACGCAAGAATATGCTTCTCCACAATTTGCTGGATATTGACGTCGATGGTCGATATGATCGTGTTGCCGTCAACCGCCGCCTTTGTCGTCCGCTCCAACGTCGAATCATCATTTAAATATCCGTACTCTCTGCCG
>JAFUZE010000287.1 GCA_017476765.1 Lachnospiraceae bacterium | reverse complement strand
TATCTATATGAGTATTTTCGAGTATGATGAACAGCTGCATGAACGAACCTTACTGGAAGAGGGCATTGAGATCGGCGAACAGCGTGGCATGGAGATTGGCGAGAAGCGTGGTATGGAAATCGGCGCAAGAAAAGCAGTAATGATTCTTCGCAGTTTGGGACATGCTGATTCCGAGATCAAGGCAGCAATTACGGCAGAATACGACCTGTCACCGGAACAGGCGGAGCAATATATAGGGAATGCTGATGAAAGCGTTTTCTATGAAGTGAGGGATATTGATATTGGGGATCAGACCTGACCCATGTATTTGTAAGATTGGATGATATATAGGTATGATAAGGAAAGCCGTTCTTTTCACAGGGACGGCTTTTGTTATTTTTGTCGCTAACTTGGTTAATTCTGCAAAGTGTCTTTTTTCTTTAGCCATAATTTGATAATCTTTTCACGGCAAGACCAAACAAGAAAGGAACAGGTACAAGGAGAGTGGAAGGATGAAACTGACATTGACTGGCGGAAGCGGCAAAGAGCTTCTCCCGCTTTTGTTTCTGGGAGCTGTTTATCCGCTCATTGTGTATATGAAGATATACCCGTCCCCGTTTGCCGGTTATGTATGGGAAAACGGAATCCATCAGAGGCTGGATTTTTTCGGTTACGGAAAGAGCAGGGCTTTAATCGGAATTGCACTGATTTGCCTGTTCCTGCTGCTTGTCCGAAAGCGAAACAGGAAGCCGTTTAAGCCGGTCTTAAAAAGCTTTTACCCGTTGATCGGATTTCTTTTCTTTGCATCGCTTTCTGCCTGCCTGTCGGAAAATAAAACACTTTCTGTTTGGATTGGAAACGACACCTATGAGACCCTGCCGGTACTGTTTGCTTACGGTGTGCTGCTGTTTTATACCTATCAGGTAGTGGAGCATAAGGAGCAGGTTCTGATAGTGTGCAAGGCTCTTGTGACGGGATGCACTCTTTCTGCCATACTTGGAATCCTGCAATTTATGGATATTTACCTTATCGAGCAGGACTGGGTGCAGAGACTTCTGCTTGGCAGATATTATGCGGCATACGCCGGAGAAATCTACAATATGTATCCGGAAAGAGCTTCTGCGGCCCTGGCAAATCCGGACATTGCAGGCGTCTACTTTTCGGCGCTGCTGCCGGTCATCATTCTCCTTGTGTTGTCGGTGGAGAAAAAAGGCAGAAAATATGCGGAGTCCTTGCTGTTTCTGCTGACCGTCGCGGCGATGGTAATGTCGGGCTGCCGCGGGGTGTTTTTGGCTGTCTCGGGGGCGATACTGATTATGCTGCCTATTATGTTCAGAAGCCGAAAAGCGGGAAGTGAAAACGTGGCAGACCGGAGCGGAGCATGCCGGAGTCTGCGAAACAAAGCAAGGCTCCGATGGATGCTTACAGGCGGGGCATTGCTCGTTTTGATTCTCGGGGCAGGTCTGGTCGATATACTCGGTAATACCGGAGTGATTTTCGGAATTAAGGACGAAAAGCCGGAGCTGATGCTGACGGATATCCGTATCCGGGGACAGCATCTCTGCCTGTATCGGGAGCAGGACTATGTGGAAATCGACTTGGAAGCGGATGCTTACCGGATTGTGGCGCATCAGGAAGGGGAGCCGGAGCGGGATATCACATACTTATACGATGCGGAGGAGGAAGAACTGCGATATCAGGGGTATGAGGAATTGCTGGTGGGTATTTATATGAGTGATGCGTATGAGGATGAGTATGATGCGTATGGGGATGAGGATGAGCATGAAGGGGATGAGTATGATAAGTATGGGGATAAAGATGAGTATGAGGACGAGAAGTATATCACGCCGGCGTATGAGGATGAGGAGCAGGCAGGAGTGACGGAGGTCTGCGTGGTTGACGGATATTGTTTTTGGGATTTCCGGCTGACGGAGCAGGGGCTGAAATATGTAAATCGTGCCGGAAAAACGGATTCTCTTGCAGTCGCTGATTCGTTTTTTGATGCAGAATGGGATTATATCGCATCCGGAAGAATCTATATCTGGTCACGCACGATTCCGCTGTTGAAGAATGCACTGTTTGTTGGCAGTGGAGCCTGCACATTTGCCACGGTATTTCCTCAGAATGATTATGTGGCAAAGGCAAAAGCGTTTGGCATGAACAACCTGATCGTTTCAAAGGCGGATAATGCGTACCTGTCGGTCTGGGTGGAACATGGACTTTGGGGACTTTTGTTTTTGCTGGCATTTTTCTTTGAATCCGTATACGGTTCCTACAGACAGATGTGGGAGGAGAGAGTCTTTGGAAACACAGGCTGGGTTGTATTGTCTGTCCTGATCTTTGCGTTAAGTGGTCTGTTTTTATGCAGCAGTGTTTTGACCGCACCAATTTATGTGTTGCTCTTAGGTATGCTGCCTGCCGTGCGTGGGGAGAAAGCGAAGAACACAGCTCAAAAAATATAATTAAGAGAAAAGAGGAAAAAGAAATGAAGAAAAAAAACATCAAGATGATCGTCGGTATTCTGGTCGGGCTTGCCATATTTACCGGAGCGGCAGCAGGCGGGATTTCGGGACCGGACGATGTCGAAAAGGTTTATGCCACCTCCGTTACCGATGACGGTGCAGCGGCGGACAATACCGATAACGGTGCAGCGGCGGACAATACCGATGACGGAGCGGCAGAGGCAGATGATGAAGAGGAAAGCGATGGTCTGACGATTGAAAACGGTGTGCTCAAATATGTTGAGGATGATGTAAAGAATGTTGTTCTGCCGGATACGGTCAAGGCAATCGGTCACGGTGCAATCGGTGAATATGTGCAAAGCATTGAAATTTCCGCTTCTGTCACAAAAATCGATAAACAGGCATTTGCGAATGCTGCTTCTTTAAAGAAAATTACGGTAGCAAAAGGGAATACTAAATTTTCAGCGTATAAAAATTGCCTCTACGATAAGAAGAAAAAGACACTTTTGGCGGTACCTCCAAAAAGTTCGAAGGTAAGTATTTACAGCAAGACGAAGGTAATCGGCAGCTATGCTTTTAATCACTGCAACAAGCTGAAATCCGTAGTGCTGCCGAAGGGCGTGACGACGATTAAGGCGTATGCGTTTTATTATTGTGACAAGCTGAGAAAGGTAACGATTTACAGCAAGGCAAAAAGTATTTCCGTTAAGTCATTTATCGGAGACGATGTTTCCTACAATGTTTACTATACCACTGACGGAACGAGCAAAACGTCAAAGAATACACTCAAGATTTACTGCAAGAAGGGTTCAAAGGCTGACAAGGTGGCGAAGAAGGCGAAAATCCTGACAAAATACCTGTAAAAACTGAGAAGTTCAGAGCCTTGTGTGAGGGAACACAAGGATGCCATATACCATTCTCCGGGCATGCAGGCAGTATACCTAAGAGCAACAGGTCAGGGAGAAAATCGCAGGTGATGCAGCATCATTTATGAGCAGCGCAGCATGGAAGTCGTCAAAAGAAAAAGGAATACAGGGTAATAAATTTGGCAATAAATTTTAGATTCAAGCGCCGCCATGTCTTGACAATTCTTTTCTATTAGAACTATAATGGCTGTAAATATAAAAAGACGTTGAAGAAGACAGTAAATGCTTTCGAAAACTAGCAGCGAGCCGGTGACGGTGAAAGACCGGCAGGAGTAGAGGGCATCGAAGATCACTTCTGAGTTGCAGGCTGAACAGGAATTGCTGTTTTGGTGTACGGGCAAAGACCCCGGTCACGGAGGCAGGGATTTAGTAGGCACTGACGGTTTCCCCCGTTACAGGGAGCGCATATGTCTGTATGCTGTATATAGGTGGTAAACGAGTCTGTAGTCCTCGTCCTGTTTACAGGACGGGGTTTTATTTTTTTAACAGGAAAGGAAGAAAAAAGAAGATGTATCAAAAAGTATCCACAAATCTGAACTTTGTAGAGCGCGAAAAGGAGACAGAAAAATTCTGGCGGGAAAATGATATTTTCAAGAAAAGTATGGACTCCAGAAAGGAAGGACCGACGTACACCTTTTATGACGGACCGCCGACCGCGAACGGCAAGCCGCATATCGGGCATGTACTGACCCGTGTCATCAAGGATATGATTCCGAGATACCGCACGATGAAGGGCTATATGGTTCCGCGTAAGGCTGGTTGGGATACCCACGGACTTCCGGTGGAGTTGGAGGTAGAGCACTTATTAGGGCTTGACGGAAAAGAACAGATTGAGGAATACGGTCTTGACCCGTTTATCCGGAAGTGTAAGGAGAGCGTCTGGAAGTATAAGGGCATGTGGGAGGATTTTTCCGGAACGGTCGGCTTCTGGGCGGACATGGATAATCCGTATGTGACGTACCACGATGATTTTATCGAGTCGGAATGGTGGGCGCTTAAGGAAATCTGGAACAAGGGACTGCTGTACAAGGGCTTTAAGATCGTACCGTACTGCCCTCGCTGCGGGACTCCGCTTTCGAGCCACGAGGTGGCACAGGGCTACAAGCTCGTAAAGGAGCGCTCTGCGACCGTGCGCTTTAAGCTGGTAGGAAAGGATGAGTATTTTCTCGCATGGACGACGACACCGTGGACGCTTCCGAGCAATACGGCACTCTGCGTCAATCCATACGAAAATTATGCAAAGGTAAAGGCGGCAGACGGCAAGGTCTACATTATGGCGGAGGCGCTTTTAGACAGCGTTCTGTCAAAGCTGGCCGAGGACGGCAAGCCGGCATATGAGGTTTTGGAGGTCTGCACCGGAGAGGAGTTAGTCGGCACGGAGTACGAGCCGCTTTATTCCTGCGCCGGCGAGGCTGCTGCAAAGCAGAACAAAAAAGCGCACTTTGTGACAGCCGATACTTATGTTACGCTGACAGACGGAACCGGTATCGTCCACATTGCACCGGCGTTCGGTGAGGATGATGCGAGAGTCGGACGTGAAAACGATCTGCCGTTTGTACAGTTCGTGGACGGGAAAGGACATCTGACGGAGGAGACGCCATTTGCAGGGCTGGTCGTCAAGGATGCCGACCCGAAGGTTCTCGTCGATCTCGACAGCCGCGGTCTGCTCTTTGACGCACCGAAATTCGAGCATGACTACCCGTTCTGCTGGCGATGCGATACGCCGCTGATCTACTATGCAAGAGAATCCTGGTTCATCAAGATGACGGCGGTCAAGGAGGACTTAATCCGAAACAACAACACGATCAACTGGATTCCGGAATCGATCGGAAAGGGACGTTTCGGGGAGTGGCTCGAGATCATTCAGGACTGGGGTGTTTCACGCAACCGCTACTGGGGTACTCGGTTAAATATCTGG
>JAFUZE010000024.1 GCA_017476765.1 Lachnospiraceae bacterium | reverse complement strand
TTATTAAAGGAGGCATCCTTAAGGTTCGGGCGCGACAAGCTGTCCGTCTCCATCGCAAGCGCAGATAAGTTGGCAATCAGCAGGACAATTTTGGAGACATATGCGGATGAGCTTGTCCTGATGGACGAGCATGCGCTGAAAAACTGTCTCGGTGCGTGCAGCCTGCCGATTATCACGATGCTGCCGGATGTGTCGCTCTCGATGATTTTTACGATTCTGGAGCGGGAGAATGTATCCGGTGTTTCCGGCAATATCGTCAATGAAAATGCGAAGGAGATTTTTGCACTCAAGCAGCTGTGCAAGGAACGGGGGCTGAATGTGCACATGTTCGAGCCAGTCATGGATTTTGCCGATTTTAAGCTCGATGCAAACGGGCTGATTCCGGTTGTCGTCCAGGATTACATTACCAATCAGGTACTGATGGTCGCCTATATGAATGAGGAAGCATATATTAAGACGCTTCGAACCGGCAAGATGACCTATTACAGCCGAAGCCGCAAGGAGCTTTGGGTTAAAGGACTTACCAGCGGACATTTCCAGTATGTGAAGGGTCTGAGCGTCGATTGCGATAACGACACGCTGCTTGCGAAGGTATCACAGGTGGGCGCTGCGTGCCATACCGGCAATTATTCGTGCTTTTACAGAGATCTGATTCCGTGTGAGCAGTCCGAGACGAATCCGCTGAGCGTGTTCGAGAGCGTCTATCAGGTCATCAAGGATCGGAAGGAGAATCCGAAGGAAGGCTCCTACACGAACTACTTGTTTGACAATGGGCTTGATAAAATACTCAAAAAGGTCGGCGAGGAGGCAACCGAAATTGTCATTGCCGCCAAAAATCAGGATAAGGAAGAACTCAAATACGAGATTTCGGATTTCCTCTACCACTGTATGGTGCTCATGGCAGAAAAAGGCGTTACATGGGAAGAAATCACACGGGAGCTTGCAAATCGGTAGCGGCAGCAAGCATGACAAAACCGGAATACATATCAAGCGATACCTCCTGCATAGTTTGTATAGTAAACGAACAAAATCCGTGCGCTTACATTTTTTATGGTGAACGAATTTGATTTGTTCACTAAAAAAGCAAATTCAAACAGCAGGAGGTATTTTTATGTATGGCAGCTCAAAGAACGCACCGGAGGAGCAATATGAAAGAAAGCTGGCGCTCGTAAAGGCAGTCCGGGAGGAAAACCGCATGAATCTCGAGCGGATCGGCCGCCGCCATCATCTTTTTTACGGAGGCGAGCAGCGGATGCCTGCAAACGGCAGATACGGAAAGGACAGGGGGTATGGGGAAGCCTATACGCAGGATGCGATGTACGATGCAGGGGAGGGCGATGAAGGCACGCAGCGACAGGAGGTAGTATCCGCAGCTCAATTTTTTGCGGTTCGCATACTTTTCGCAGCGGCAGGCGTTGCCCTTTTCTGGGGAATCAAGCATCACAGGCTGGATGTGCCCGTGCAGCTGGCGGATGCGGATGTGAAGGAATATCTCGCAGAGGATTTTTCCAAACAGGTAGTTGATTATATCAAGGATTTCACTTATACTTGGGGGTATGAGAAAACTAGCATTGAGTGATGAAATACTACTTAAAATTGACAAGCCCGCCCGCTATATCGGCGGTGAGGTAAACTCCGTGATGAAGGACAATGAGGATGTCGATATCCGCTTTTGCATGTGCTTTCCCGATGTGTATGAAATCGGGATGTCGCATCTCGGGATACAGATCTTGTATGATATGCTGAACCGTTTGGAAGGAGTCTGGTGTGAGAGGGTGTATTCCCCGTGGATGGATCTGGATCCGATTATGAGAAAGGAGCGGATTCCGCTTTTTGCGCTCGAATCGCAGGAGCCGATCAAAAGCTTTGATTTTATCGGGATTACGCTCCAGTATGAGATGTGCTACACGAACATTTTGCAGGTGCTTGATCTGGGGCAGATTCCCCTTCATGCGTCCGAGCGCAGTGAGGAGGACCCGATCATCATAGGCGGCGGTCCCTGCTCCTACAATCCGGAGCCGATTGCGGAATTTTTTGATTTATTTTATATCGGCGAGGGCGAGAAGCAGTATGAGAATTTGCTGAAGCTGTACCGCAAATGCCGGAGCGAAGGGGCTTCGAGATCGGAATTTTTGAAGCAGGCAGGATGCCTTCCGGGTATTTACTGCCCGCAGTTTTATGAGGTCACTTACAAGGAGGACGGGACGATCGGGGACTTTGTGCCGACGGTTCCCGGGATGCCTCAGACGATCTTAAAGGAAATCGAGATGGACGTGACCAACACCTATTACCCGAAAAAGCCGGTCGTGCCGTTTATCAAGGTCACGCAGGACCGCGTCGTTTTGGAAATACAGAGGGGCTGTATCCGCGGATGCCGCTTCTGTCAGGCAGGGCAGCTCTACCGTCCGGTGCGCGAGCGGGATGTGGAGATGCTCAAGGAATATGCGGTGGACATGCTGAAAAATACCGGGCATGAGGAGATTTCCCTAAGCTCCTTAAGCAGCAGCGACTATTCGCACCTGCCGGAGCTGATCGACTTTCTGATCGACGAATGCAACAAAAAGAAAATCAATATTTCCCTGCCTTCCCTGCGTATTGATGCCTTTTCGCTTGATGTCATGAGCAAGGTGCAGGATGTCCGGAAAAGCTCGTTGACCTTTGCGCCGGAGGCGGGGACGCAGCGCCTTCGGAATGTCATCAACAAGGGATTGACCGAAGAAGTCATTTTAAACGGGGCGCGGGAGGCGTTCCGGGGCGGATGGAGCCGGGTGAAGCTCTATTTCATGCTCGGACTGCCGACGGAGACGGAGCAGGATATGCGCGGAATTGCCGAGCTGAGCAATGAGATCGCAAAGGTATATTATGATACCGTTCCGAAGGAGGAGCGCAAGGGAAAGGTGCAGATTGTCACGAGCACGTCCTTTTTTATCCCAAAGCCGTTTACCCCGTTTCAATGGGCGAGAATGTGCACAAAGGAGGAATTTATCGAAAAGGCATATGTCGTAAAGAGCGCCATTTTAGAGCAGCTCAATCAAAAGAGCATCAAGTACAACTGGCATGAGGCGGATGTCTCGGTGCTCGAGGGCGTTCTTGCGCGGGGGGACCGCAGGGTGGCAGGCGTCATTGAGCGTGCCTATCGGAAGGGCTGCATGTTTGATTCGTGGAGTGAGTATTTTCACAATGACCGATGGCTGGATTCCTTTGCCGAGTGCGGCGTGGATATCGATTTTTATACGACGAGGGAGCGAGGGCTTGACGAGGTGTTCCCGTGGGATTTTATAGACTGCGGCGTGACGAAGGACTTTTTAAAGCGGGAATGGAAAAATGCCCACGAGGAGAGCGTGACGCCGAACTGCAAAATGAACTGCCAGGGGTGCGGCGCAGCACGGTTCGGCGGCGGAATCTGCTTTGAGAAGCGGGATGGATAAAACCGGCGGTTTAGCAGGATGAAAAAAGAGATGGTAAGGTAGTAAGGCGAAGATGAAAGTGAGAATCAAATTTGCAAAATGCGGTGCGATGGTCTTTATCGGACATCTGGATATGATGCGCTATTTTCAGAAGGCGATGCGGCGTGCGGGAATCGATATTTCCTATTCGCAGGGGTTTAACCCGCATCAGATCATGTCCTTTGCAGCCCCGCTCGGCGTGGGACTTTGCAGCAACGGAGAATATATGGATATTCAGGTCGAGAGCGCGACAACGAGTGAGCAGATGAGACAGGCGCTAAACGCCGTGATGGTGGAAGGCGTCGAGGTTCTCAGTGTGAAAAGGCTTCCGGATGATGCCCAAAATGCGATGGCAAGTGTTGCCGCTGCCGGTTATACGGTGCGCTTTCGCGAAGGGCATGAGCCGCCGTTTGATGTCAGGGAAGCATTTGAAGCATTCCGGGAAAAGCAGCAGATTCTGATCACGAAAAAGACGAAGAAGGGTGAGAAGGAGCTTGATATTGCCCCCTCCATCTATGAGATGAGACTGACAGATGACGGCATTTATCTGCTGGTGGATGCGAGCAGCGCAGGCAATATCAAGCCGGGGCTTGTGATACAGGCGCTTTATGAGCAAAATCAGACGCAGCTTGGCGAGTTCGATCTTTTGATTACAAGAGAGGATACGTATGTGGCTCGCGAGGAGGACGGCAAGGTGGTCTATCTGCCGCTCGATGCAATCGGGGAGGATATCTGACATGCTGCGGGAAAACGAACGGAAATTATCGGATTATTCGGATAAAAACAAATATGTTTTTGTCAAAAGAGACGGAAGGACGTACTGTTTTTATATGGAGCGCGGTGAGCTTGCAGAGATTGATGTGGAGGATGCATCGGGAGCTTCCCTGCTCCATTCGGTCTACGTCGGAAGGGTACAGAGCATTGCCCGCAATCTGAATGCTGCCTTTATCGAGTATGAGAAGGGGAAAGTCGCCTATCTCGACCTTGCCGGGGTGGATGGTTCGTGTGTTTTGAACCGTCAGAATGCCAAAAGTCCGGCACAGGGCGACGAGCTGATCATCCAGATCGTCAAGGAGCCCCATAAGACGAAGGATGCCGTCGCTTCAACCAGGATCACGCTGAGCGGAACCTATGTGGTAGTTTCTTCCGAAAAGACGACGATCAATTTTTCCCACAAGCTGGACGAGGCGTTTTGCAAAAAGCTTATGGGCTATGTAAAAAAGGTTCAAAAGGAGCAGGAGATGCCGCTCGGAGCGATTATCCGGACGAATGCCCGGACGCTGGATGAGGAGCATTTCCCGATTCTTGCGGACGAAATGCGGAGTCTATGGGACACGCTTTCCGATATTTTAAAAAAGGGAAGGACGCGCAAGGCATGTACCTGTCTCTATAAGGAGCATTCCTTTGTGGAAAATAAGTGTAAGGATATTCCGATCGGGCAGACGGACCTCGTCGTGACGGACGATGCCGCAATCTATGAGACGCTGCAGAAATTCAAAAGTCTGCCTTCCCTCTTTTATCAGGATTCGTCGGTTTCCCTGTTCGGACTGTTAAGACTCGGAAAAGAGCTCGAGGAAGCGTGCGCCAAACGAGTGTGGCTCCCATGCGGAGGCTATCTCGTAATCGAGGTGACGGAGGCGCTTTCGGTCATCGACGTCAACTCCGGCAAATGCACGGCAAAAAAAAGCAAGGATGATCTGGTCACTCTCGTCAACGGGCAGGCGGCGGAGGAGGCGATGCGCCAGATTCGTCTCAGGAATTTATCGGGCATCATCCTCATCGATTTTATGAAATATGACGATCCGGGCAAGGAGCAGAAGCTCATCAGCGATGTGCGCGCACTTGCCAAAAAGGACAAGGTGCAGACGGATGTCGTGGATCTGACGCAGCTCGGACTTTTGGAGCTGACGCGGAAGAAAATTTCCAGAACGCTGTATGAGAAGCTGCGGGGATAGGAAACACATGCATGCGCAAAAAAGCATTCTGCGCGATGGGTCGAGTTATTTGATTGGTTATCCGTGCCATTGTGAACATGCCGGTGTATCAGGCTGCCCAAGAAGCGTGTAAGAATATCGGAGGTATATGCAGGAATATGGAGCTGATTCATTTTGAAAAAGTGCGGGACGGCAAATATTTAAAAAATTATGAGCTGACGTATTTGAATAAGGCGGGCAGGGAAAAGAAATATGAGATTGTCAGCCACAGCGAGATTCGGGATGTGACGGAAGTAGGACAGCGGGTGAGCGGCGTATCGATTGTCGTCACAATGGGAGAAAAGCTGCTGCTTCTTAAGGAATTTCGCATGGGGGTAAACCGGACGATCTATAATCTGTGTGCGGGCATGATCGAAGCGGGAGAGACGATTGAGGACTGTGTGAGGCGTGAGCTTTACGAGGAGACAGGGCTTGAGCTGAAAGAAATTGTCGATGTGCTGCCGCCGTCCTTTGCCGCAGTCGGTCTTTCCGATGTGAAAAATCAGGTTGTTTTGGCGAAGGTGTGCGAGCCGGAGCGGGAGACGGAAAGCCATACTTCGGACAACGAGGAGATTCGGGCAGCCTTTTATACGAGAGACGAGGCGGCCCGGCTTGTCAGAAGCGCTGAGTTTTCCTCAAGAGCACAGATTATCACGTACTTTTTTTCCAGAGGTATGCTGTGATCGCTATTTGCATCATTAACGCAGCGAAGGCGTAGGTTCTGTTTTTTGTAAATTTCATTTGACAATCCGAGCATTTTTTTGGTAAGATATCTTCCGAAGCGAGTAGCAAATTGCGTAAGTCCAGCGATTTGCCGCCCGCTTTATTTTTATGCGGAGGTAAGCTTAAATGGAACAGAAAACAAACAATTTCCTTGAGACAGAGCCTGTCGGGAGGCTGATGCGAAAGTATGCGGTTCCGTGCATCATTTCGCTTCTCGTTGCGGCACTTTACAACATTGTAGACCAGATTTTTATCGCAAATGCGACTTATCTGGGCTCCTACGGCAATGCGGCGAATACAGTCGTATTTCCGCTGACGGTCATTGCGCTGGCAATCGCTGTTATGATCGGTGACGGAGCCTGTGCGTTTGTCAGCATTTTGCTCGGACAGGGGCGGAAAAAGGAGGCATCGAGCACGATCGGCAATGCGGTTGTCCTGACGATTGCAGCAAGCATAATCGTCGTTTTCCTCTATCTGGTCTTTCAGAATCAGATACTGGCAATGTTCGGCGGAACCGTAAATGCGGAAACCCTGCATCATTCGCAGGAATACTTCTTTTATATTACGCTGGGCATCCCGTTTTACATGTTCGGCCAGGCAATGAATCCGATTATCCGTTCTGACGGCAGTCCGAAATTTGCCATGGTATCCACGCTGGCAGGTGCCGTGTTCAACATGATTTTCGATCCGATTCTCATTTTCGGTCTGCGCTGGGGTATGATGGGAGCAGCGGTTGCCACTGTTTTAGGTCAGGTGATCACGGCAGCGATGGCAGTCTGGTATTTGTGCCATATGAAAGCCGTTCAGCTTAGCAGAAGCTCCTTTGCGCTCTCAGGCAGTCTGATCCGCAAATTTCTGATGCTCGGAATGACGAGCCTTTTGTCACAGCTCTCGCTCGTGGCGGCAATGGCGGCGATCAACAACATGATCCGTAAGTACAGTGCACTGGATCCTGTTTTTTCACAGACAGAATATGCGCAGATTCCGATGGCGGTTGTCGGCATCGTCATGAAGTTTTTCCAGATCGTCATTTCCGTTACGGTAGGAATGGCGGCAGGATGCATCCCGATTGCCGGATATAATATCGGCGCAGGGCGAAAGGACAGGGCAAGGGAGCTGTTTTTGCTTCTCTTAAAATCGGAGGCTCTTGTCGGGCTGGCTGCCCTGCTCATTGTGGAGCTGCTTCCGAGACAGCTGATTGCACTGTTCGGTGCGGCGAATGAAAGCGTCTACTATACGGAGTTTGCCATCAAATCCTTCCGAATCTATCTGTGCATGATGGTATTTGCGACGGTCAACAAAGGAACGTTTATCTACCTACAGGCACTCGGAAAGGCGATGGCATCGACACTGATATCCCTGTTCCGCGAGGTTGTTTTCGGCGTCGGCTTTGCACTTTTGCTGCCGGTTTTCTTTGGATTGGACGGTGTGCTTTATTCGATGCCGGTCTCGGATATTCTGACCTTCCTGATTACGATCGTCGTTGTTCGAATGACGCTTAAGGAGCTTGGCTCAGGTCAGATGGATGCTGCACACAAGGATGCGAAGCAGATCGCACTGAACGGGTAATCCTTCACTCCTAGCCAATATGCAGTTGCCGCAATATATCTATTTGGCAACGTCCGTTTCCTGAACGCAGGCTTTTCTTCCTTTTTTCAGGCGGCAATGCTGGACATACCGCACGGTCTGGAGTATACTAAAAGCAGTTTTCGGCGTTTTGTGACAAAGCATGTCACCGTCCGCCGGAGACTGCTTTTTAGTATTATCTGGACTTTATGAGAAAGAGAGGGTTACCTTTATGGCACAGATCACCTTGCCCTTTGAAACCGAATCCTACGACAACCTGCCGATCAGCACATTTGTGTATGAGCCGATTCTGCATAAGGACGGAAGTCTGAAGGATTATTGTGTTGTGTATGCCAATCATATTTTTGCAAGGGATTGGAAGGACATATACCATAATGACAACTATATCGGAGCCTATCTGAAGGAGAGTACTCTGATGGATGAGTATTCTTTGCATATGATGGATCGATTCCGTACGGAAAAGCCTCATTCCTTTTCTACCTATATGCCGATGGTCAATCTGCATCTGCATTTCGAGCCGATGGTTGACCTTCCGGCTCCGTATGCCGGATTTTTCCTGACGAATATTACAGACTATGAAGAGAAGGAATCCAAGACGCACTTTCTCCGCAATATTGATCAGATGAATAATAATTCCGTTCTTATGCGGAAACACGACGACGGGAGGCTGGAGGCCGTTTATGTGTCGGAATCTTTTGCAAGGATGATGGAGTGCAGCGTAAAGGAAGCGATTCAGATGATGGATGGGATCGGCTTTCTGAAGTCTACGCATCCCGAGGATCGGCCGTTTGTGCGAAGCATGCTGAAACGGCGTGTTGCAAATGACGGAACGAGTGATTTGACGATTCAGAAGCTTACCGCAAAAAAGAACCGGATCTGGTGCAGTGTCCACTATGCGTTTATTGACGATTTCAGTGAACATTACATTTACTGTACCTATGCGAACGTGACGGTGCTCAAAGCCTATGAGGAACGTCTCAGAAGCGTTTATGTCAATCTTGGCAACAATTTCTATCAGGTGGGCGAGCGGATGCTCGCTTTACTGCGTGTCAACCTGACGAAGGATATTATTGAGGAGGCAAACGGAAAAGAGCTGTTCGAAACGGATTCCGTGCGTTTCCCGTATTCGGAGTCTTTTGCACGCAGAGCAGATATTCTTCCGATTCGTGCAGAGAGGGAGCGGTTTAAAAAGACCTTTGACAGAAACAGGCTGAGCGAAGGGTACCTCGAGGGAAAGGTCACGGCAACGGAAATGCTCTATTCGAAACGCCCTGATGGGAGATACTGCTATGTCGAGGTGACTGCGACGCTGACGCGTCACCCGCTCACCGGGGATATGATTGCATTTATTACAGAGCAGGAAAGCAATGACGAGAAGGTTTGCGA
>JAFUZE010000286.1 GCA_017476765.1 Lachnospiraceae bacterium | reverse complement strand
GGGGGAGGACTGCAGTCTGCTCGTGACGGAGATTGACGGTGTGAAGGCAAAGTTTACCTCAAATACAGCGGTGACCGGAGAGATTGCCGAGGGAAGCAAGGGACTTGCGATTGATATTGAATATGACGTTTATGCGAACGAGGCATATTGGGATTACGTCAATATGCTCAGGGAAGCGGAAAAGACCGAAGAATTTTTGGATATTGCGATTTACTTAAAGGATACGGAAGGAAACCGTGTCAGTCTGCCGCCGGGGACAAATGCGATTTTTAATGAGGAATCGTCAGTGCCGGTGGACAATGGTGCCATTATTTATTTCTACAAGGATTCCAGACTGGGTGACGGAAAAGATCGGTACAGCCTTTTGAAGGTCGATGGGAACAGAACGGTTACAGGTACGTTGAATCTGAATTTTGACACGGCGGACTTTACGGAATTTCAGGACGGTACTTATACGATTTATCTGGAGCTGCTCAAGACGAAGGAGAGGGATTTCCCGATGGGCGGTGACAGGCTGGATCTGTTCCAAAGCAATCTGACGACGAGAACGATTAGGCAGCTTGGTTTCTCTTTGGAGACGAAGGATTTAATTACGCTGGGTATGAATGGCTATCTGCCGCAGGAGACAGATCAGGGTATCATTGATTTTGATATGTTCATAGACTTTTCGGATTATGTGCCGAAGACGATATTCAGCAACAGAACAGCCTTTGAGGAGCTGGCACAGAAATACTTTACTGTTGATTATCAGGTTTTGCGCAAGCAGCAGAGAGCGGACGGCTCCTACGAGTATGTGCCGTACACCGGAGATGCAGTACAGGTATTCTGGGGAGACAGTGATTCGGGCATGACGCAGAGCGGTAAGACGGTTGTGTTCAAGTTCAGCAAGAATACGATGGAAAAGGGGAACAGAGGTCTTTCGACGCTGACTTCCAACGATTCGGTTGTCACCTATCCGTATACGCTCAAGGTCGATGTCGATAAGCTGCTTGAGCGGAATGACCAGATTACCAACTACAGGCTGCAGGGCAATATTTACATTTCCGATACGCCGCCTGCGGGAGTTACGGGGATGCCGGCACCGGAGAATGATGTCGATGCCTATCAGTTTGCGAGTGCGACACCTTCGGGCGAATCGCTCAAGGACTTTATCGTATTTACGATCGCCAAGATCAAGACAGATCTGGATGTGACGGGGACAGGCAATTAGTACATGGCTGTGCGAATCACTGTAAGCGAAAAAGAAAGTAAGATTCAGGAAAGATCGACCGGCAGTTCGTTTGAACTGCCGGTTTGAGAAGGAGGATGGGATAATGAGAACTGGAAATCGGCGTAGAAGCTTCCTTGCATCTATAATGCTGCTGATCGTTCTGACCGGAGAACTTGCACCGAAGGTATATGCGGACGGCGGTTTGACAGCGGAATATACGATTGATGCGGAGACCTTCCGGCAGGATTTAGAAGAAATGATGCCGGATGCTGGAATTTCATGTACATTCTCAGTGGTCAAGAATGCGAATCAGGTGCAGGAAAGCTTTCCCAATGCGGTTTACTGCAAGTCTCTGGCGAGCGATCCGGAGGTGTATTTATGGTACGAGGATGAAACGGAGGATGTCATCGATGAGGAGACCGGAACCGTTACCGGGCAGAATGTAAAAAAGCGAAACTTTTATCTCGGCTCCGCAACCGCCCAGACTACCATTTATCTGCCGGACGACAGCAGCGGTTTGTTTGCGGATTGCGGCGATTTTATCTCTATCCATCTTGCAGGTGTTGATACGTCGAAGGCAACGGATATGAAAGCGATGTTCAGCGGCTGCTCGTCTCTGACAGATTTGACCGTTACAGGCTTTGATACGTCGAAGGTGACGGACATGAGTGAAATGTTCCTTGATTGTGCAAGCCTCAGCAGTATTGACGCAGGTGGGTTTGATACGTCGAAGGTGACGGATATGAGCAGTATGTTTCGGGGATGCTCCGCCTTAAGAAGCCTCGATGTGAGCGGCTTTGATACGTCGAAGGTGACGAATATGAGCAGCATGTTTCAGGGCTGTTCCCAGTTGCCGACGTTGGATGTGGGTGGCTTTGATACGGCAAACGTAACGGACATGCGTGAGATGTTTGACCAGTGCGCAGAGCTGTCCAGCTTGGCTATAGACGGCTTCGATACGTCGAAGGTGACAAATATGAGCGGCATGTTCCGGGGCTTACAAACGATTACAAGTCTGGATGTGAGCAGCTTTGATACGTCAAAGGTGACCGATATGTCCGAGATGTTTGCCACAGGCAAGTTTGTGACGATTTACGCGTCAGATCAGTGGGCGACAGCCGCTGTGACGAATGGATACGGCATGTTTCGCAGCTGCAGCAGATTGAAGGGCGGGAACGGAACGAAATTTACCGAT